>NZ_AJQF01000019.1:0-18834 GCF_000261705.1 Bradyrhizobium genomosp. III
GGGCCTCAATGTGGGTTGGCGAGCCCCGAGGGACCCGCGTCATCGTTGCAGTCTGGCACAGGAAGGGGAAGTCTGAAATGACAGACTTCCCTTAATTTCGGACACCCCCGCTCAGCGCGCCAGCCGCTCCACCGCGATCGCCGTGGCTTCGCCGCCGCCGATGCAGAGGGCCGCGATACCGCGTTTGAGATTCTGGGCCTCGAGCGCATGCAGCAGCGTCACGATCAGTCGCGCCCCGGTGGCCCCGATGGGATGGCCGAGCGCGCAGGCGCCGCCATTGACGTTCAGCTTGTCGCGGGGAATGCCGAGGTCACGCTGCGCCGCCATCGCCACCACGGCAAAGGCCTCGTTGATCTCGAACAGGTCGACATCGGAGGCAGCCCAGCCGACCTTGTCGAGCAGCTTGCGGATCGCCGGGATCGGCGCCGTGGTGAACCATTGCGGCTCCTGGCTGTGGGTGGCGTGGCCCTTGATCTCCGCGAGAACGGGCAGGCCGCCCCGATCGGCGAGCGACCGCTTCGTCAGCACCAGCGCGGCGGCGCCGTCGGCATTGGCGGAGGAGGCGGCCGGCGTGATGGTGCCGTTGGCGCGGAATGCCGGCTTCAGGCCCGGGATCTTCGCCGGATCGACCTTCAATGGATGCTCATCATTGGCGACGATGCGGGGACCGGCCTTTTCCGCGAGCGTGATCGGCGCAATCTCGACCTTGAACGCGCCGCCCTCGACAGCCTTGCGGGCGCGGCTGAGCGTCTCCATGGCATAGGCGTCCTGGTCCTTGCGGGTGAACTGGTACGTCTCCGCGGTGGCCTCGCCGAAATCGCCCATCGAACGACCGGTCTCGTAGGCATCCTCCAGCCCGTCCATCATCATGTGGTCGATGATGCGGTCATGGCCGACGCGATAGCCGCCGCGCGCCTTGGCGAGCAGATAGGGCGCATTGCTCATGCTTTCCATTCCGCCGGAGACGACGATCTCGGCCGAGCCGGCGCGAATGATGTCGTGCGCGAGCATGGTCGCCTTCATGCCGGAGCCGCAGACCTTGTTGACCGTGGTCGCGCCGGTGGCATCGGGCAGCCCGGCCGCGCGCGCCGCCTGGCGGGCGGGTGCCTGGCCCTGTCCGGCCGGCAGCACACAGCCCATGAAGACCTCGTCGGCTTTCTCGGGTTCAAGTTTTGCGCGCTCCAGCGCCGCGCCGATCACATGCGATCCGAGCTTGTGGGCGGGGAGCGGCGAGAGCTCGCCCATGAAGCGGCCGAGCGGGGTGCGGGCGGCGGAGAGGATGACGACGGGATCGGCGGCTTCGGCCATGATGGGGCTCCCTGGAGGTGATGTGTAGGATTATGATCATCATATGATGCGGCGCAAAAAATGCAACCGTGGCAGGGATGAGAAAATGTCGTGGGTCGGATGAGATTTGTTGCGGCGCTGTTTCCTCATCCGTGTCCCGGACGCGGCGCGGCGAGCAACGTCGCGTCGCAGAGCCGGGACCCAGAGTCGCGCCGGCCTCGTTGGTGCGTGGGCCCCGGCTCAGCAGCGCACCGCCAAAGCGGCGCTGCGCTGCGTCCGGGGCACCGAAGCCTGCATCCTACCGTTTCCTGTTCACAAACGCCTGCATCAGCCGCGTCGGCTCGTCCGTCAGGAACGACTCGCCGAACACCTTGACGCTGAGGTTCACCGACTCCGTCAGCGGCAGTTCCTCCCACTGCCGCAGCAGCGCCTTCTGCGAGCGCAGCGCTTCGGGGCCGCATTCGAGCAATGCTTTCACCAAGTGCTCGATCTCCGCATCCAGGCCGTCTTCGGGCGCCACCTTGTCGACCAGGCCCCAGGCGAACGCCGTCGGCGCGTCGATATTCTCCGCCGTCATCACCAGCCAGCGCGCGCGGGCCCAGCCGATCAGACGGGGCAACAGCGCTGCGTGGATCACCGAGGGGATGCCGACGCGAACCTCCGGCATGCCGAAATGCGCATCATGCGCGGCAATCCGGAAATCGCAGGCGGCGGCGACTTCGAGGCCGCCGCCGAGGCACCAGCCGGGCATGCGCGCGATCACCGGGGCGGGGAAGGCGCGCACGGCCTCGCAGAGGTCGCGCAGGCGGCTGATGAAGGCTTCGGCCGATCGTTGGTCGAGCTTGGCCATCTCCTTGATGTCGGCGCCCCCGATCATGCTCCTCTCGCTATGGCCGCGCAGCACCACGACGCGGATGCTGCGGTCCGAGCTGAGCTGCTGCAGGCCTTCGCGCACGTCGTCGATCACCGGCGAGCCGAGAATATTGAGCGGGCCGGCGTTGCAGATCGCGACATGAACGACGCCGCGCGTATCGCGCGTCACGCCGCAGTGGGGGGTGAGCATTTCCATCGTGGCATCTCGAAGGTTTCGTGGACAGGCGCGAGGCGCGCGGGTCGGTGCCACTTCCGGGCCGAAACGTCCTTGTTGTCAAGCGGGGTGGGGCGAGTTGCAAGGGCGAAGTCCGTGGCATAGTATGACGAGTAACATACAAAAGGGATCCCATGACTGAACCCGACCAACTCGATCTGTTTTCGCCCGCACAGCGTCGCGAGCGCGTGGTGGACTGGCAGGTGCCGGCGCCGGTCGCGAAAGTAGCGATGGGCCTGTCGGGCATGGACGCCATGCTGGGCATTCGCGATGGCCGGCTGCCGCCGCCGCCTTTTGCAAAACTGATCGGCTTCACGGTGGGGGTGGTCGAGCCGGGCCGGATCGTCATGGAACTGGAGCCGCGCGAGGATCTCGAAAATACCATTGGCCTCATCCACGGCGCGACAGCAGCTGCGCTGCTCGATACCGCGATGGGATGCGCGATCTCGACCCGGTTGGAAGCCGGGCAGAGCTCCGTGACGCTCGACCTGAAAATGACCTTCCTGCGTCCGCTCTCGGTTCGCTCAGGCCTGATCTCGGCCGAAGGCAAGGTGATCAAGCTGGGGCGGCAGACCAGCTACGCCGAAGGCTTCGTCCGGGACGGCAAGGGCGCCCTTGCGGTGCACGCAACCGCGACGTTTTCCATGATCGGAAGCAACTTAACATGAATTAATGCACCCTTTTCGTCATTTGCGTGTTATGAGATGACCATCGACATTCAATGAGAACCGTATGCGCTACTCCCGGGAACACAAGCAGGAAACCCACGACCGTATCGTGAAGAGGGCCTCTGTGCGGCTGCGCGAAAAGGGCGCCCATGGCATCGGCGTGGCCGACCTCATGAAGGAGGCGGGCCTGACCCATGGCGGCTTCTACGCGCATTTCGATTCCCGCGAGGCGCTGGTGATCGAGGCGTTCGGTTACGCGATGGACCGCTCGATGGAACACTGGCGCAAGATCACCGACGAGGTTTCGCCGGACAAGCGGCTGGCGATGATCGCGGAGGCCTACCTGTCGGCGTTGCATCGCGACAATCCCGGCCATGGCTGCTCGATCCCGGCGCTCGGTGCCGAGATTGCCCGCGAGAGCCCGAAGGCGCGAAAGGCCTTTGCCGGCAAGCTCGACGAGATGATCGAGGTGCTGGCGGACAACATTCCGAACATGCCGCGCAAGGCCGCACGCAAGCAGGCGGTTGCGACGCTGGCGACGATGGCCGGCACCATGCTGCTGGCGCGCATTGCAGGGTCGAGCGAGCTCTCCGACGAGGTGTTGAAGGTGGGCAGGGACAGTGCGCTGGAGGGCGTGAAGCGCGAGCCGAAGGCTGCTGCGCCAAAGAAGGCGAAGAGCTAGCCGAGGTGCCGTTGAATGCGTAGGGTGGATTAGCGAAGCGTAGTCCACCTCTTCGATTTCCGCGGAGGCAGGCGTGGTGGGTTACGCCTTCGGCTAACCCACCCTACGAAGTGCGTCCGGCAAACAGCGCTCGCTCGCGCTCCACGATCTCCCCGATGTAATCGGCCACCGCCCTGATCCGCGCCAGATCCTTGCTGTCGGCGTGCATCAGCATCCAGAATGTCCGCGTGATCGAGATCTCCTCGGGCAACACCGGAACGAGTTGCGGATAATCGCTCGCCATGAAGTGCGGCAGCACCGCGATGCCGAAGCCCGACAGCGTGGCATTGAGCTGTGCGATCAGATTGGCGCTGCGGAAGCGCGCCGAAATCCGCGGCGACACCTGCGGCAGATAATCGAGTTCCGGCGTGAACAAGAGCTCTTCGATGTAGCCGACGAAGCGGTGTTGCGGCAGATCCTGCCGCGAGGTGATCGCGGGGAAGCGATCGAGATAGCCAGGTGCGGCATAGAGGCCGAGGCGGTAGTCGAGCAGCTTGCGGCCGACAATGCGGCCTTCCTTCGGCATGGTCAGGCTGATGGCGATATCGGCCTCGCGCTTGGAGAGACTGAACAGCCGCGCGGTGGCCACAAGTTGCAGATCGAGATCGGGATACCGGTCGGCGAAGGGGGCCAGCCGCGGCGCCAGGAAGGCCGTGCCGAACCCGTCGGGCGCGCCGATCCGCACCGTCCCCGTCAGCCGCGCCACGGAGCCGCCGACCTGCTCCTGGTTGGCAACGATGGTCGATTCCATCGCTTCCGCGCTATCGGCGACGCGCTGGCCGGCCTCGGTGAGGAGGTAGCCGGTCTTGCGCCGGTCGAACAGCTTGGCCGAGAGGTGCTTCTCCAGCCGGTCGACCCGGCGGATCACCGTGGCATGGTCGACCCCGAGCTGTTTTGCCGCAGCCGAAACCGAGCCGCCCCGCACGATGGCCAGCACGAAGCGAAAGTCGTCCCAATCGATAGCGCCTTGATCCAGCATTTTCGCACATCTATGGTGCATTATCTCAGACTTGAATCCTATAAAATGCAGGTCGATAGGATTTGTCAAAGCGTTCAAGCTCGGCCTCAAGGAGATCATTCCATGCGTTCAGTCGGACATTTCATCGGTGGTAAGGAAGTAAAGGGCACCTCTGGCCGCACCGCCGACGTTTTCGAGCCGATGACCGGTGACGTCCAGGCCAAGGTGGCGCTGGCGTCCAAGGCCGAGGTCCGGGCCGCGGTCGAGAACGCCCGCGCAGCACAGCCCGAATGGGCCGCGACCAATCCGCAGCGCCGCGCCCGCGTCATGATGAAATTCGTCGAGCTGGTTCAGCGCGACTACGACAAGCTGGCCGAGCTGCTCGCCCGCGAGCACGGCAAGACCGTGCCCGATGCGAAGGGCGACATCCAGCGCGGCCTCGAGGTCGCCGAGTTCGCCTGCGGCATCCCGCATCTGATGAAGGGCGAATACACCGAAGGCGCCGGCCCCGGCATCGACATCTATTCGATGCGCCAGGCACTCGGTGTCGTCGCCGGCATCACGCCGTTCAATTTCCCGGCGATGATCCCGATGTGGAAGTTCGCGCCCGCGATCGCCTGCGGCAACGCCTTCATCCTCAAGCCCTCCGAGCGCGATCCCGGCGTGCCGATGCTGCTCGCCGAACTCATGATCGAGGCCGGCCTGCCGGCCGGCATCCTCAACGTCGTCAACGGCGACAAGGAGGCGGTAGACGCCATCCTCGACGACCCCGATATCAAGGCCGTCGGCTTCGTCGGCTCCACGCCGATCGCGCAGTACATCTATGAGCGCGCAGCTCAAACGGGCAAGCGCTGCCAGTGTTTCGGCGGCGCCAAGAACCACGCCATCATCATGCCGGATGCCGACATGGACCAGGCGGTCGACGCGCTGATCGGCGCCGGCTACGGCTCGGCCGGCGAGCGCTGCATGGCCGTCTCAGTCGCGGTCCCCGTCGGCAAGTCCACTGCCGACCGTCTCATGGAAAAGCTGATCCCGCGTGTCGAATCGCTCAAGATCGGCACCTCGATCGATCCGTCCGCCGATTACGGCCCGCTGGTCACGCGCGAGGCGGTCGAGAAGGTCAAGGGCTACATCGACATCGGCATCAAGGAAGGCGCGACGCTCGCCGTCGATGGCCGCGGCTTCAAGATGCAGGGCTACGAGAACGGCTTCTATCTCGGCGGCTCGCTGTTCGACAACGTCACCAAGGATATGCGGATCTACAAGGAAGAGATCTTCGGCCCGGTGCTCTCGGTCGTGCGCGCGCACGATTACAAGGAAGCGCTGGCGCTGCCGTCCGAGCATGACTACGGCAACGGCGTTGCCATCTTCACCCGCGACGGTGACGCCGCCCGCGACTTCGCAGCCAAGGTCAATGTCGGCATGGTCGGCATCAACGTGCCGATCCCGGTGCCGATTGCCTATTACACCTTCGGCGGCTGGAAGAAATCGGGTTTTGGCGATCTCAACCAGCACGGTCCGGATTCGGTCCGCTTCTACACCAAGACCAAGACGGTGACCTCGCGCTGGCCGTCCGGCGTCAAGGAAGGTGCGGAGTTCTCGATCCCGCTGATGAAGTAGGGCTGTTGCCCAGCCCGTCATTGCGAGGAGCGTAGCGACGAAGCAATCCAGAGTCTCTCCGCGGAGGCAGCCTGGATTGCTTCCGCCTTCGCCAAAGGCTTCGGCGGACACGTCGCTGCGCTCACAATGACGATGGGGCAAGAGGGTAACGGCAGCATGCAGTTCGCTCTGAACGAGGATCAGATCGCGGTTCGCGACATGGCGTTGGCGTTTGCGGCGGAGAAGATCGCGCCGCACGCGCTGCGCTGGGACGAGGAGAAGCACTTCCCCGTCGACGTGATGCGCGAGGCCGCCACGCTCGGCATGGGCGGCATCTACATCCGTGAGGATGTCGGGGGATCCGCGATGACGCGGTTCGACGCGGCGCTGATCTTCGAGGCGTTGGCGACGGGCTGCCCGACCACCTCCGCCTTCATCTCGATCCACAACATGGCGAGCTGGATGATCGATGCCTTCGGCAGCGACACCCAGCGTCATACATGGCTGCCAAAGCTCTGCTCGATGGAGCTGATCGCGAGCTACTGCCTGACCGAGCCGGGCGCGGGCTCGGATGCCGCGGCGCTCCGCACCCGCGCGGTGCGCGATGGCGATCACTACGTTCTCAACGGCCAAAAGCAGTTCATCTCCGGTGCCGGCGGTACTGATCTGCTGGTCGCGATGGTGCGCACCGGCGGCGATGGCCCCGGCGGCATCTCGACCCTCGTCATCGACGGCAAGACGCCGGGCGTCTCCTTCGGCGCCAATGAGCGCAAGATGGGCTGGAACGCGCAGCCGACCCGCGCCGTGATGTTCGAGAACGCCCGCGTGCCTGTTACCAACCGCCTCGGCGAGGAGGGCATCGGCTTCAAGATCGCGATGGCCGGTCTCGATGGGGGCCGCCTCAACATCACCGCGTGCTCGCTGGGCGGCGCGCAAACCGCGCTCGACAAGGCGCGCGCCTACATGAAGGAGCGCAAGGCCTTCGGAAAGCGTCTCGACGAATTCCAGGCGCTGCAATTCCGTCTCGCCGACATGGCGATCGAGCTCGAGGCCGCGCGCACCTTCCTGTGGCGCGCCGCCGCGGCGTTGGACCGGAAGGACCCCGATGCCACCATGCTATGCGCGATGGCAAAACGCTTCGGCACCGATGTCGGCTTCGAGGTCGCCAACCATGCGCTGCAGCTTCACGGCGGCTACGGGTACTTGAGCGAATATGGGATCGAGAAGATCGTGCGCGATCTGCGCGTGCACCAGATCCTCGAAGGCACCAATGAAATCATGCGGCTCATCGTGGCGCGCAAACTGATCGAGGGCGCGCGATGAGTTCGGTGGAAGAGGGCGATCTGGTCGCGCGCGTCGAGGGCGCGGCCGGGGTGATCAGGCTCAATCGTCCCAAGGCCATCAACGCCGTCACGCTGGAGATGTTTCGCGACATCGACAAGGCGCTCGATCGCTTCGAGGCCGATTCCGCCGTCGCCGTGATCGTGCTGGAAGGTGCCGGGGAGCGCGGCCTCTGTGCCGGCGGCGACATCCGCACGCTCTGGGAGAGCTCGAAGGTCAACGGCGACCTCGGCAAGATCCTCTGGCGCGAGGAATACATCCTCAACGCCCGGATCAAGAAATTCCCAAAACCGTATATCGCCTTCATGGACGGCATCGTGATGGGCGGCGGCGTCGGGCTCTCCGCCCATGCCAGCCATCGCATCGTCACCGATCGCACCAAGCTCGCGATGCCCGAAGTCGGGCTCGGCTTCTTTCCTGACGTCGGCGGCACCTTTCTGTTGTCGCGCTCGCCGGGCGAGATCGGCACTTACTTCGGCCTGACCGGCCAGACCATGAACGGACCCGACGCGATCCACGCCAAATTCGCCGACGCCGTGGTGCCGACGGCCAAATGGCCGGAGCTGCGCGAGGCGCTGACCAAGGTTCGTCCAGGCGTAACTGCGGCCGATATTGGCAAGCTCATCAACGGCTTTGCGACGGGCGAGACCGCGGGACCGGTCGCGGCAAAAGAGCCTGCTATCGACGCATTGTTCGGCTTCGACCGGATGGAAGATATCTTTGCCGCTCTGAAACGTGACGGCTCGGAGTTCGCGCTGGCGACGCTGAAGACGCTCAACGAAAAATCACCGCGCGGCATGGTGGTGACGCTGAAATTGTTGCGACTGGCGCGCACCGCGTCGAGCCTGGAGGAATGCCTGGTGCGCGAGTACCGTGCCGCGCTCGAGGTGTTCCGCAGCGATGATTTTCGTGAGGGCGTGCGCGCGGCCGTGATCGACAAGGACCGCAATCCGATCTGGTCGCCGCCGCGGATCGAGGATGTGACGCCAGAGATGCTTGCGCCGTATCTCGCCGAGATCGGCGCCGACGAGCTGAAGTTCAACTAATCAACGATTGAAGCGGAGGAGACGACAATGGCCACGATCGCATTCATTGGTCTGGGCAACATGGGCGGCCCGATGGCCGCCAACCTCGTGAAGGCCGGCCACAAGGTGGTGGCGTTCGATCTCGTCGAAGCCTCGCGCAATCAGGCCAAGGCCGATGGCGCCGGCATCGCCGACAGCGCCGCGGGCGCGGTAAAGGGCGCCGATGTCGTCGTCACCATGCTGCCGGCCGGCAAGCATGTGCTCGGCGTCTGGAACGAAATCCTTCCCGCGATGACCAAGGGTGCGCTGGTCATCGATAGCTCCACCATCGACGTCGAGAGTGCGAGGCAGGCGCATGCGCTCGCCGGCAAGCACGGCGTGCTCTCGGTGGATGCGCCGGTCTCCGGCGGCACCGGCGGCGCCAAGGGCGCGACGCTCACCTTCATGTGCGGCGGCGAGGAGAATGCATTCGCGGCGGCAAAGCCCGTGCTGGAGAACATGGGCAAGAAGATCGTGCATTGCGGCGGCGCCGGCGCAGGGCAGGCGGCCAAGATCTGCAACAACATGATCCTCGGCATTTCCATGATCGCGGTGAGCGAAGCTTTCGCACTCGGCGAGAAGCTCGGCCTCTCGCATCAGGCGCTGTTCGACGTTGCCTCGACCTCGTCGGGCCAGTGCTGGTCGCTGACGACCTATTGCCCGGTGCCGGGTCCGGTGCCGACTTCGCCCGCGAACAACGACTACAAGCCGGGCTTTGCCTCGGCGCTGATGGTGAAGGATCTGACGCTGGCGCAGGACGCCGCGAAGGCTGCGGGCGCTGCCACCCCGCTCGGCAAGCATGCGCAGGAGATCTATCAGTCTTTCGACGCAGCCGGGCAAGGTGGGGTGGATTTTTCCGGAATTATCAAGCACGTTCGCAGCCTCGCTGGAAAATAGCGAGGCTTCGTTGCCCGGATGGAGCGAAGCGAAATCCGGGTCAGCTGCTTCCAATGGCGTAGCCGGCCCCGGATTGCGCTTCGCTCCATCCGGGTTACGTTCGAAGATCATTTCGACGGGCCCGGAACATGACGACATTTCAGGACGCGCGCGCGTTTCTGCTCAAGCACCGCACGGATTACGAGACAGCGGTCAAAGGCTTCCGCTGGCCGGATCCGGCTCCCTTCAACTGGGCGCTCGACTGGTTCGACGAGCTGGCGAAGGACGCCGAAGCCAGGGACCGGCCCGCGCTCTGGATCGTCGACGCCGCGCAGGACCGGCAGACAAAACTGTCCTTCGCGGCGCTGTCAAAGCGCTCGAACCAGGTGGCGAATTTCTTCCGCGCGCAGGGCCTGAACCGCGGCGATCATCTTCTGCTGCTGCTCGGCAATGTGGTTCCGCTGTGGGAGACGATGCTGGCGGCGATGAAGCTCGGCGTCGTCGTAATCCCCGCGACCACGCTGCTCACCGCGGACGAGCTGCGCGATCGCCTCGATCGCGGCAAGGCCAAGGCGGTGATCGCCGCTGAGGATCAGGTCGCGAAGTTCGCAAACCTTGGTGCCGAGAACATCGTTCGCATCGTGGTCGGCACGGCTCACGACGGATGGCTCCCCTATGATGAGGCCGCAAAGGCCCCGGAGAGTTTTAGCGCCGACGGCCCGACTAATGCCGACGATCCGATGCTGCTCTATTTCACATCGGGCACGACGGCGAAGCCGAAACTCGTGCTGCACAGCCAGCGCAGCTATCCGGTCGGCCATCTGTCGACCATGTACTGGATCGGGCTGAAGCCGGGTGACGTCCATCTCAACATTTCCTCGCCCGGCTGGGCCAAGCATGCCTGGAGCTGCTTCTTCGCGCCGTGGAATGCGGGGCGCCACCGTGTTCGTGGTCAACCAGCCGCGCTTCGATGCTAAGGGCCTGCTCGCCACCATCGGCCGCTGCGGCGTCACCACGCTGTGCGCGCCGCCGACGGTGTGGCGGCTGTTCATCCAGGAGAACCTTGCCTCCTTCAAGGTGAGCTTGCGCGAGGTCTGCGGCGCCGGCGAGCCGCTCAACCCGGAAGTGATCGACCAGGTGAAGGCCGCCTGGGGGCTCACCATCCGCGACGGCTACGGCCAGACCGAAACCACCGCGCTCGCCGGCAACTCGCCGGGCCAGAAGATCAAGATCGGCTCGATGGGCCGGCCGCTGCCGGGCTATCGCGTGCAGATCAGCGATGCTGACGGCCATCCCGCCAGGGAAGGCGAAGTTACACTGGTGCTCGGCGCCGAGCGCCCCGCCGGGCTGATGCAGGGCTATCAGAGCGACGACGGCAAGCTCTCCGGCGCCGAGGGCGAGCTCTATCGCAGCGGCGATGTCGTGTTCGAAGACGACGAGGGCTATCTTACTTTTGTCGGCCGCTCCGACGACGTGTTCAAGTCGTCGGATTACCGGATCAGTCCGTTCGAGTTGGAGAGCGTGTTGCTCGAGCATGAGCTGGTCGCAGAAGCCGCGGTGGTGCCGAGCCCGGATCCGATCCGGCTCGCGATCCCCAAGGCGTTCGTGCTGCTGACCTCGGGCGCGGAGCGGACGCCTGAGACCGCGCTGTCGATCTTCCAGCACCTGCACACGCGGCTCGCCCCGTTCAAGCGCATCCGTCGCCTCGAAATCGTCACCGAGCTGCCGAAGACGATCTCTGGAAAAATCCGCCGGGTGCAGCTACGCAGGCTGGAGCGCGACGATGATCGCAACGATCCGCTGCGCGGCCGGGAATTCCGTGAGGAGGATTTTCCGGAACTGCCGAAAACACGGAGTGAGACCTAAGTAGGCTTGTCATTCCGAGGCGATGCGTAGCATCGAACCCGGAATCCATCTTGCAACAGACGCCGTGGCGCGATGGATTCCGGGCTCGCGCTTCGCGCGCCCCGGAATGACGGCATTTGGAGTTGCTAAATGAACGAAGTCTGGAAGAAGCCGCCGATTTCCTTGGAAGCCTATCAGGCCATGGTCGGCAAGGAGATCGGCGTATCGTCGTGGCACCTGATCGATCAACCGCGCATCGACACCTATGCCGACGTGATCGAGGATCACCAGTTTATCCATGTCGACCCTGAACGGGCCAAGAAGGAGACCGCCTTCGGCACCACCATCGCGCACGGCTTCCTGACGATGTCGCTGCTGTCGATCATGTCCTATGAGGTGATGCCCGTGATCGCGGGGACCACGATGGGCGTCAATTACGGTTTCGACAAGCTGCGCTTCATCTCGCCGGTGCGTTCCGGCAAGCGCGTCCGCGGCCGTTTCGTGCTGGCCGAAGCCAAGCTCCGCAAGCCCAACGAGCTGCAGTCCCGCACCAACGTGACCGTGGAGATCGAAGGCGAGGACAAGCCGGCGCTGGTCGCGGAGTGGCTGGGTCTGATCTATTTCGCGTAGGGCGGCCGGGCTTGACCCGGCCAGCCATCGCTGCTCAAAAGCCTGTCAATTTGATGGATGGCCGGGTCGAGCCCGCCCATGACGACTAGCATGTAGGAAAGCACTCATGGCAATCAGGTTCGACGGACGCGTCGCCATCGTCACCGGCGCGGGCAATGGTCTGGGGCGTGCGCATGCGCTGGGACTGGCCAGCCGCGGCGCCAAGGTCGTCGTCAACGATTTCGGCGGCGCGCGTGACGGCACCGGTGGCTCGCTGTCGCCGGCCGAGACCGTGGTCGAGGAAATCCGCAAAGCCGGTGGCACCGCGATGGCGGATGGCGCCGACGTCTCGAATTTCGAACAGGTCACCGCCATGGTCGAGCGCGCCACCAAGGAATGGGGCAGCGTCGATCTCTTGTGCGCCAATGCCGGCATTTTGCGCGACAAGTCGTTCGGCAAGATGGAAGCGGCCGACTTCCAGAAAGTGCTCGACGTGCATCTGGTCGGCACCTTCTATTGCTGCAAGGCGGCCTGGGCCGGCATGCGCGACCGCAATTACGGCCGCATCGTGCTGACGACGTCGTCCTCCGGCCTCTACGGCAATTTCGGCCAGGCCAATTACGGCGCGGCCAAGTCCGGCATGGTCGGCCTGATGAACGTGCTCGCCGAGGAAGGCCGCAAGTCCGACATCCGCGTCAACATCATCTCGCCGACGGCGGCGACGCGCATGACGGAAGAGCTGCTGCCGCCGCAGGCGCTGCAATTGATGAAGCCGAACGCGATCACGCCCGCGGTCGAGTACATGCTCAGCGAAGACGCTCCGACCCGTACCATCATGGGCGCCGGTGCTGGCTCCTTCGCGGTGATCAAGATCGTGGAGAGCGAGGGCATCAACCTGCCGGAGACCGAATGGACGCCGGACGCGGTGGCCGCGCATTTCGCGGAGATCAGCGACATGTCGAAAGCCAAGGCGCTGACCGGGGCGTTCGAGCAGACGCAGAAATACGTGGCGCAGGCCGCGGCGCGGGCGGGGATCAAGCTCTGACCGACGTCGCCGTCATCGGGGCCGGTCCCGCCGGGCTGATGGCGGCGGAGGTGCAGGCGCAGGGCGGCGCGCGCGTTACCGTGTACGACGCGATGCCGTCCGCGGGCCGAAAATTCCTGATGGCCGGTCGCGGCGGGCTCAATCTCACCCACAGCGAACCGCTGTCGGAATTCATGGCGCGCTATCGCGAGGCGGCCCCGAAGCTGCAGGCGGCGATCGAGGCGTTTTCGCCTGAGGCGTTGCGCGCGTGGAGCGAAGCCCTGGGTGAGCCGACCTTCGTCGGCACCAGCGGGCGGGTGTTTCCAAAAGCGTTCAAGGCCTCGCCCTTGCTGCGCGCGTGGCTCCGGCGGCTCGATGCGAGCGGCGTGCGGTTTGCCTTTCGTCATCGCTGGACCGGCTGGGATGACGAGGGGCGGCTGGTGTTTCGAGCGCCCGATGGCGTGGCGGTCGTCACTGCCAACGCCACCGTGCTCGCGCTCGGCGGCGCGAGCTGGCCGCGGCTGGGGTCGGATGGCAGCTGGGCCGACATCCTCGCCGCGAAGGGCGTTGCCATCTCAAAGCTCCGGCCAGCCAATTCCGGCTTCACGGTCGCCTGGTCCGATGTGTTCCGCGATCGTTTCGAGGGCCAGCCGCTCAAGGGCGTGGCGCTGACGATCGGCGCGCATACGGTGCGGGGCGAAGCCATGATCACGCGTAGCGGCATCGAAGGCGGCGCGATCTACGCGCTGTCGGCGGAGTTGCGGGAGGCGGTGCTCAGTCTCGGGCAGGCGACGCTTTCGATCGCATTGCGGCCGGACCTCGACGCCGCCGCCCTGACCACGCGGCTATCAGGCACGCGCGGCAAGCAATCGCTCGGGAACTTCCTGCGCAAGGCGGCGCAATTGTCGCCGGTCGGAATCGGTCTGATGCAGGAGGCCGCCATCGTGTCCGGCCGGCCACTGGCCGCGTTCTCGCCCGCCGAGCTTGCGCATCTGATCAACGCCATTCCGGTTCAGCTCACCGGCGTTGCCCCGATCGATCGCGCGATCTCGACTGCGGGCGGGATCACCTTCGATGAGCTCGACGGCAGCTTCATGCTGCGAAAATTGCCCGGCGTGTTCGCCGCCGGCGAGATGCTGGACTGGGAGGCGCCGACCGGCGGCTATCTGCTGCAGGCCTCGTTCGCGACGGGAGCCGCCGCGGGCAGGGGCGTGCTGGCGTGGCTCGCCAGGTCGTAGGGTGGGTTAGCGAAGCGTAACCCACCACGTCTGTATCTGCATCGAGAGGAGTGGTGGGTTACGCCTTCGGCTAACCCACCCTACCAGAGCAATGCCTACCGCAACTTCCCGCGTGCCGCCACCGGCAGCGTGCCGATGATCTCCTCGCCGCGGACCATCACCACCTCGTCCATCATGTTGACGACGACACAGACGTGGTTGGGCACGATGCGGACGACGTCGCCGACATTGGGCCGAGTGTTGCTGCGGGAGAGATCGAGGAAGCCGTGCTCCTCGGCGAAGCGCGCGATCTTGGCTTCGGGGTGCTCCAGGATCAGGCCGTGGCCGTCGAGACCGCCGGTATCCGTGGTCAGCGTCTTCGAGCCGGCATCGAGAATGCCGCGCTCGGGTGCGGCGCGGCTGACCACGGTCGAGTAAATATGCAGCGCGCAATCGTCCCAGGTCGCCGAGCCCGCAGTGACCTGCATGCGGTCGTTGTAGATGTAGGTGCCGAAGCGATGCTCGGTGCCGCCCTTGAGCTTGCCGATGTTCTTCAGGTTCGGCGTACCGCCGGTCGAGACGATTTTTGCGTCCAGCCCGTGCGCGCGCACGCCGGCCAGCGCTTCGTCGTAGAATTTTTGCGCGTCCGCCCAGCCGGTCTCGGTTGGATACAGCATGAAGCCGGCGAATTCGAGCCCCTTCGAGCTCGCGATCTCGCGTGCTAGCGCGATCGCCTCCGCCGGCGTCTCGACGCCGGCGCGCTTGCGCCCGGTGTCGCATTCGACCACGACCGAGAGCGGACGGCCCGACGCCGCCGCGGCCTTGGGCAGGCCGGCAACGACGGTCGAATTGTCGGCGGCCACCGTCATGTTGGCCTTGGCCTGCAGCGCACCGAGCCGCGCCATCTTCTCTTCGCCGAGGAGATTGTAGCTGATCAGGATGTCGTCGATGCCGGCATTGGCCATGATCTCGGCTTCGCCCAGCTTCTGGCAGGTGATGCCCTTCGCGCCGGCCGCGACCTGCATCTTGGCGATGGTCGGGTTCTTGTGGGTCTTGATGTGGGGACGGTTGGCGATTCCGGCCTCGTCGCAGGCCTTCTGGATCCGCGCGATGTTGCGCTCGACCCTGTCCATGTCGATGACGGCGCAGGGCGTGCCGTATTCGCGGGCGATTTTTGCGG
The DNA here is from genome assembly GCF_000261705.1 of Bradyrhizobium genomosp. III. Taxonomy (NCBI): domain Bacteria; kingdom Pseudomonadati; phylum Pseudomonadota; class Alphaproteobacteria; order Hyphomicrobiales; family Nitrobacteraceae; genus Bradyrhizobium; species Bradyrhizobium genomosp. III. The sequence goes on from NZ_AJQF01000019.1 coordinate 15,477, forward strand.
CGAGGGGAGTTGTCATGGGAGTCTCTTAGTTGGCGCGCATTCTGATCGCAAAACCGGTGCCCACTTTTGCGGAATGCGCGCTAGGCCTGCTCTATTTCTTCACGAAGCATTTCAAGTTCGAGCCAGCGCTCTTCAGCGGCAGACAGTTCATCATGCGCCTTAGCGATAGCGGCGGAGGTGTCGTCGAATGTCTTGCGATCCTTGGCGTAGAGGTTGGGATCGTCGAGTACGCGTTGCAGCCTGGCGATATCTGCCTGCAATTTTTCCATCGTCTTCGGCAGCGTGTCCAGCGCGTGCTTTTCGTTGAAGCTCAGCTTGCGTTTCGGTGTGGAGGCGGGAGCAGCGGCGCGCTCCTCTCTCTTCTCCGCAACCGGCTGGGCCTTCGCCGTTTCGCGCTTCAAATCCGCGCCGCGCTGGGTCAGCATGTCGCTGTAGCCGCCGGCATATTCGGTCCACTTGCCGTTGCCCTCGGGCGCGATCACGGAGGTGACGACGCGGTCGAGGAAGTCGCGGTCATGGCTGATCAGGATGACGGTGCCCTCGTAGTCGCCGAGCATGTCTTCGAGGACGTCGAGCGTTTCGAGATCGAGGTCGTTGGTCGGCTCGTCCAGCACCAGCAGGTTCGAGGGTTTTGCCAGTGCGCGCGCCAGCATCAGCCGGCCGCGCTCACCGCCCGAGAGGACTTCCACCGGCGTGCCGCGCTGCTCCTGCGCGAACAAAAAGTCCTTCATGTAGCCGACGACGTGCTTCGGCTTGCCGCCGACCATGATCTGGTCGCCGCGCCCGCCGGTCAAGGCTTCAGCCAGCGTCGATTTCGGATCGAGGCTTTCGCGGTGCTGATCCAGCGTCGCTACCTCTAGATTGGCGCCGAGACGTAGGGTGCCGGAGTCCGGTTCCCCGCCGCCGGTGAGCAGATTGACCAGCGTGGTCTTGCCGGCGCCGTTCGGTCCGATGATGCCGAGCCGGTCGCCGCGCTGGATGCGGGTCGAGAAATTGTCGACGATCTTGCGCTCGCCATAGGCCTTGGAGACGCCCTTGGCCTCGATCACCAGCTTGCCGGATTGCTCCGCTTCGCTAGCTGCGAGACTGGCGGTGCCGGCCGTGCCGCGATAGTTGCGGCGCTGGTCGCGCAGCGTGTGCAGATTGGCGAGGCGCTTGACGTTGCGCTTGCGCCGGCCGGAGACGCCGTGGCGTAGCCAGTGCTCTTCGTCGACGATCTTGCGGTCGAGCTTGTGCTGGTCGCGCTCCTCTTCCGCCAGCACCTCGTCGCGCCAGCTCTCGAACGAGGCAAAGCCGCGGTCGATCTGCTTGATCTTGCCGCGGTCGAGCCACGCGGTGGAGCGCGACAGATTGGTGAGGAAGCGGCGGTCGTGGCTGATGATCACCAGCGCGCTGCGGCGGCTGTCGAGCTCCTGCTCCAGCCACTCGATGGTGGAGAGATCGAGATGGTTGGTCGGCTCGTCCAGCAGCAGAATGTCGGGCGAGGGCGCGAGCACATAGGCCAGCGCCGCGCGACGGGCCTCGCCGCCGGAGAGATTGTGCGGGTTCTCGTCGCCGGTGAGCCCGAGCTGCTCGAGCAGATAGCGCGCCTGATGCTGGTCGTCGCCGGGGGCGAGCCCGGACTCGACATAAGAGAGCGTGGTCTTGTGCTCGCCGAAATCCGGCTCCTGCGGCAAATAGCGAACGGTCGCGCCCGGCTGCACGAAGCGCGTGCCGCCGTCGGGCTCGACCAGGCCGGCCGCGATCTTCAGCAGCGTCGACTTGCCGGAGCCGTTGCGGCCGATCAGGCAGACGCGTTCGGATGGCGCGACATTGAGCTCGACACCGCTCAAGAGCGGCGTTCCGCCAAAGGTCAGCCTGATGTCTTTCAGTTGGATCAGCGGCGGCGCCATCGTCAGCCTTGACTCAAATTCTGGCTCGTCGCGGCCTGATCGGCGCGGCGGCGCTGGATCCGGCGCAGCGTCTGGTCGAGCGCCGAGAGGAAGGCGGAGCGGTCGCGCGGTGCGAACGAGCGCGGGCCGCCGGTGACTTCGCCGGCCGAGCGCAGATCGGTCATCAGATTGCGCACCGCCAGCGTCATCCCGATCGATTCTTCCGTGAACGGCTTGCCGTTCGGGGCGATCACGTCGGCGCCGGCCTTGACGCAGCGGCTCGCCAGCGGAATGTCCGAGGTGACGACGACGTCGCCGGGCTTGACGCGTTCGACGATCCAGTCGTCGGCAGCGTCCATCCCGGCGCCTGCGGCGATACGCTCGATCAGCGGATCGTGCGGCACGCGGATGAAATTGCCGGCGACCACGCTCACGGGCACGCCGTGCCGGAGCGCGACGCGATAAATCTCGTCCTTCACCGGGCAGGCGTCGGCGTCGACATAGATGCGGGTGGGGGTGTCAGTCATTCGCCGCGTGGTACCCCATTCGGGCCGCAAAGGCGAGGGGATTGACCAGTGTTCCCTGGGGCCTACGATCAGCCCGAAACAACAAGAACAGGGAAGATGACCCCATGCCGGACCGGCTCGAAACCTGGCGCGTCGAGGCCTACAACACCGCCAAGCAATCCGAAAACAAGATGCATGACGACACCGTGGCGCGCCGCTTCGGCTTTTCCGGCGGGCTTGTCCCCGGCGTCGATGTCTTCGCCTACATGATGCATGTGCCGGTGGCGCGGTGGGGCCGTGATTTTCTGGCACGTGGGCTCATCGAGGCCCGCTTCATCAAGCCGGTCTATGATGGCGAGCCTGCCGATGTCGATGCGACCGAGCACAACGGCTTGCTGACGATCGAGGTGTTCAGCCGCACCGAGCTCTGCGCGACAGGCACGGCCTCGCTGCCGGCGGCAGCGCCGGCGGTGTCGCTGAGCGACTATGTCACGGTCCCCGTGGTCGCCGAGCGCAAGCCGGTCAGTCCGGCGACCTTCGAGACGGGCAAATGGCTGGGCACCGAGCCGCGCCGGTGGGCCGGGCAGGCCGCCGCAGACTATCTCACGGATGTCAGGGAGACCGATCCGATCTTCGCGCGCGAAGGGCTCGGTCATCCCGGCCTGATCCAGCGCGTGATGAACCGCGTGCTGGTCGACAACACCATTTTGGGCCCGTGGATCCATGTCGGCAGCCGCATGCAGCTGCTGTCGGCGCTGCGCGCCGGCGACGAGATCACTGCGCGGGCGAAAGTCACCGCGAACTACGAGAAGAAGGGCCACCGCTTCGTCGAGCTCGACGCGCTCGTCGTCGCCAACGGCACGACGCCGATCGCGCACTGCCAGCACATTGCGATCACCCAGCCGCGCGAACAGGCGGTGTAGGCGGAAATAAGCACATCGTCACCACGTCGTCATGCCCGGGCTTGTCCCGGGCATCCAC
>NZ_AJQF01000020.1:0-38058 GCF_000261705.1 Bradyrhizobium genomosp. III
GCAGCCCTACGCCGCCTTGCCCTTCGCGTCCTGAATGGCCCGCCACACGCGCTCCGGGGTCAGCGGCATGTCGATGTGCTTGATGCCGTGGTCTGAGAGCGCATCGAGCACCGCGTTCACCACCGTCGACAGGCTGCCGGCGCAGCCGGCTTCGCCGCAGCCCTTGCTGCCGAGCGGATTGGTCGTGGCCGGCACCGGATGATCGCCCACCGTCATGTTGGGAACGTCCTCGGCGCGCGGCAGGGCGTAGTCCATCAGCGAGCCCGTGATCGGCTGGCCGCTCTCGTCGTAGCGGATGTGCTCCATCAGCGCCTGCCCGATGCCCTGGACCACGCCGCCATGGAGCTGGCCTGCGACCAGCAGCGGGTTGATCACCGTGCCGAAATCGTTGACGGCGCTGTAGCGCACGATCTGCACCACGCCGGTTTCCGGATCGATCTCGACCTCGGCGACATGACAGCCGTTCGGGAACGCCGAGGCGATCGGTTCGCTGGTATGATCGACGTCGAGGCTGTCGGGCACGCCCTCCGGCGTCTTGCCGTCATGCAGCTTCCTGGCGAGCTCCATGATGTCGATGCTGCGATCGGTGCCGGCGATGGTGAAGCTGCCGCCTTCGAATTCGATGTCGGCTTCGGACGCTTCGAGCATATGCGCCGCTGCGCGCTTGCCTTTCTCGATGACGAGCTTTGCTGCTCCCACGATGGCCTGGCCGGTTGCCGTGATCGAGCGCGAGCCGCCGGTGCCGTTGCCGGTATGGACGATGTCGCTGTCGCCCTGCACCAGCTTGACGCTCTCGAAGGGAACACCGAGCTGCTCGCTCAGCACCTGCGCGAATGGCGTGGCATGGCCCTGGCCGTAATCGAGCGTGCCGGTGATGAGCTGCACGGTGCCGTCAGCGTCGAACACGATCTTTCCCAGCTCGGGGCTCGGCGGCGCCGTGACCTCGAGATAGGATCCGACGGCGATGCCGCGCAGCTTGCCGGCCTTCCTGCTCTCCTTCTTGCGCTTGGCGAAATTCTCGTGGTCGGAGATTTCGAGCGCCTTGTTGAACACGGCCTGGAAGTCGCCGCTGTCATAGGTGACGCCGGAGGACGCCGCGAACGGCATCTGGTTCTGCTTGATGAAATTGCGCTTGCGCAAGGTCAGCCGGTTGATGCCCATCTCGTCGGCAGCGCGATCGATCAGCCGCTCCATGTAGTAGTTCGCCTCGGGCCGGCCGGCGCCGCGATAGGCGCCCATCAGCGTGGTGTTGGTCAGCACCACCTTGATGTCGACTGCCATCAACGGCGTGCGGTAGACGCTGGAAAAATTCTTGCCGGTATTGAGCGAGAGCGGCCCCGGCGCGACGCCGGTGATGTAGGCGCCGAGATTGCCGTAGCCGGACAGCTTGGCCGCGAGGAAATGCCCTTCGGCGTCGAGCGCCAGCTCGGCATGGATCTTCTGGGCGCGGCCGTGGCTGTCGGAGAGGAAGGCGGTCGAGCGCTCGTCGAGCCACTTCACCGGCTTTCCCAATTCCTTCGCCGCATACAGGATGCACATGTACTCGGGATAGTTGATGTTCTTCATGCCGAAGGAGCCGCCGACATTGGCGGTGAGGATGCGCACTTTCTCGTTCGGCACCTTCAGGTTCTTGGCGAGGTTGGCGCGGTTGCCGGCGACGCCCTGCGTCGGCACCTGAAGCGTGTAGCGCTCGGTCTTTTTGTCGTAGGAGGCAAGGCCGACGCGCGGCTCCATCGAGACCACGGCGACACGGGTGTTTTCGATGTCCATCCTGGTGACATGGGCGGCGTTGGCGAAGGCCGCGTTGACCTTCTCCATGTCGCCATAGTGGTAGTCGAGCGCCACGTTACCAGGAATGTGCTCATAGAGCTGCGGCGCGCCGGGCTTGGCCGCGTCCTCGGGATCCGTCACGGCTGGCAGCGGCTCGATATCGAGCTCGACCGCCTCAGCCGCATCGCGCGCCTGCGCCAGTGTCTCGGCAACCACGAAGGCGACGGGATCGCCGACGAAGCGGACCTTGTCGGTCGCCAGCGGCTGGCGGTTGGTCTGGAGCAAAGGCGAGCCGTCGCGGCTCTTCAGCGGCAGGCCGCAGGTGAAGGGGCCATAGCCGGCGGCATCGAGATCCCTGCCTGTCCACACGCCGAGCACGCCCGGCATCGCCTTGGCGGCGTCGATGCCGATGCCGCGGATGATTCCATGGGCGCGGGTGGAACGGACGACCACGGCATAGGCCTGGCCGGGCAGGTTGAAATCGTCGGTATAGCGGCCCTTGCCGCGCACCAGCGTGTCGTCCTCCTTGCGGCGGACCGGTTGCCCGACGCCATATTTTTGCAGTGCAATAGCGTTTTCGAGCGTGGACGATTTGGTGTGTTCTTGCATGGAATTGACCTGAAAAGCCGGCATTTGCGCATTTTCGCGGCAGCGGGGCACCGGACTCCATTGAGATAACCCACCACCCCGTTCACGACAACGCACGAATGGGCATGGTCCCATGTGATGCGTTGTTGCGCAGGCCGGCTGCGCTGCTAATGTTTCAGGCGAAAAATCAATTCCAGACCGGCCCGACCGGCCGCGGAAAGACAGTTTGTATGAATGACCACACGCGGCTCCGCGACGGCCATGCGCCGCACGGTGAGCTGGAGGGGTCGATGGCGGCGGTGGCGTTGGCCACCGAACCGGCTGTCGGCGCGCAGGCGTCGGGAACCGGCGTCTATGCGGCGCTGGACCTCGGCACCAACAATTGCAGGCTGCTGATCGCCTGTCCGACCCAGGACGGCTTTCGCGTCGTCGATTCCTTCTCGCGCATTATCCGGCTCGGGGAGGGGGTCTCGTCGACGGGGTGCATCAGCGACGCCGCGATCGAGCGTGCCATTGCCGCGCTCAGCATCTGCCGCGACAAGATCAATTTGCGCAAAGCGCGCCGGTTGCGGCTGATCGCGACCGAAGCCTGCCGCGCCGCCTCGAATGCGGAGGGGTTCCGCAGCCGCGTCGCGGCCGAGACCGGCATCGAGCTCGAAGTGATCGACCGCGAGACCGAGGCCGCGCTCGCCGTGCTCGGCTGCTCGCCGCTGGTCGACCCCAGGGGCCGCGGCGCGATCCTGTTCGACATCGGCGGCGGCTCGACCGAGCTGGTGCGGATCGAGCGCGATCCGCAAAATCCGGAGCCGCGGATCAAGGCCTGGATGTCGATCCCCTACGGTGTGGTCACGCTCGCCGAGCAATTCGGCGGCCGCGACGTGACGCCGGAGATCTACGCCGCGATGGAGCAGGAGGTGGCGAACCACGTCGCGCCGTTCGCCGAAGTCCACGGCGGCGATCTCGCCGACATGCACCTGCTCGGCACCTCGGGCACGGTGACGACGCTCGCCGGCATCCATCTCAACCTCGCGCGCTATGACCGCCGCCGCATCGACAGCATCTGGATGAACGATTCCGACATCACCGCGACCATCAACAAGCTGCTCGGCATGAGCTACGAGGAGCGCGCCGGCAACAGTTGCATCAGCGTCGAGCGCGCCGATCTCGTGCTCGCCGGCTGCGCCATCCTCGATGCGATCCGCCGCGCCTTTCCGCTGCCGCGCCTGCGCGTCGCCGACCGTGGCCTGCGCGAGGGCATGCTGGTCGAGATGATGCGCGAGGACGGCGCGCTCAGGAGCTGGTGAGATGGCCAAGGACACCACCGGCCGCTTGCACGTCCAAGTCAAGACCAAGGTCAAGACCGGCGGCAAGCGCAAATTGTCGTCGAAGCTGTGGCTGGAGCGGCAGCTCAACGATCCCTATGTCGTGAAGGCCAAGGCGGCGGGCTACCGCTCGCGCGCCGCGTTCAAGCTTCTGGAGATCGACGACAAATTCCGGCTCTTGAAACCCGGCATGGCCGTCGTCGACCTCGGCGCGGCGCCCGGCGGCTGGAGCCAGATCGCGGCCAAGCGCGTCGGCTCGGTGGAAGGCAGGGGCAAGGTCGTTGCCATCGATCTGTTGGAAATGCCGGAGATCCCCGGCGTGGATTTCGCGCAGCTCGACTTCATGGCCAACGAAGCGCCTGAGAAGCTGACCGCGATGCTGGGCGGCGGCGCCGATTTCGTGATGTCCGATATGGCCGCCAACACCACCGGCCACCGCAAGACCGACCAGCTCCGTATCGTCGGCCTGGTCGAGACCGCCGCGGCGTTTGCGTGCGACGTGCTCAAGCCCGGCGGCGCGTTCCTGGCCAAGACGTTCCAGAGCGGCGCCGATGCCGATCTGCTCGCCCAGCTCAAGCGCGATTTTGCGACGGTGCGTCACGTGAAGCCCGCGGCGAGCCGGCAGGATTCCTCGGAACGCTACGTGCTGGCGACGGGATTTCGGGGCGGGGCTGCCTGAGCCAATCTCCGCTGTCGTCCCGGACAAGCGGAGCTCCCGACAACGCGTAGCGTTGTCTGGAGCGAAGCGCCGATCCGGGACCCATAGCCACAGGGAGAAGTTTGGCGAAGACTCGGAGTGGCAGACTCGCGCAACGTCTCCTCCCTGTGGTTATGGGTCCCTGCGTTCGCAGGGACGACACCGAGTGTGAGGCGCCCGCTCGCTCAACTCACCCCAACCTTTGATCCCGCACGTCCTGCGTATCCTCGGACGCCGCCTTGACCGCCGCCTTTTCTGCACCCTTGCCGGCACCCTTGCGACTGGCGATCTCCACGGCCTTGCGGCCGGAGATCTCGTGGCCGGCATCGACGGGCATCTGCCAGAAGAACCAGCTCGACGCCGCCGAGGTCAGCGCGACCACGAGGAAGGCGGGGGCGAACACGGTGGCGTCGATTTCGCTGACATGGTTGAACCACATCGTCGTTTCCACGCAGGCCGCGCCGACGGCGACGCCGGCGGAGACCGCGAGCTGCTGGTTGACGCTGACGAGGGTGGTGGCGCGGCTCATCTGCGCAGTCTCGACGTCGGCATAGGCGACCGTGTTGATCGCGGTGAACTCGAGCGAGCGGAAGAAGCCGCCGACCACCAGGATGACCATGATGATGAGCAGCGGCGTCGTCACTGTGAACAGCGCGCAGACGGCGAGGAAGAAGGCGCTGACGATCGCGTTCACCGTCATCAGATTGCGGAAGCCGAAGGTGCGGATGATGCGCGCCGCCAGCGTCTTCATGCCCATGGCGCCGAGCGAAGAGGCGAAGGTGACGAGACCCGAATGGAACGGCGACAGACCGAAGCCGATCTGCATCAAGAGCGGCAGCAGGAACGGCAGCGCGCCGATGCCGAGCCGGAACAGGAAGCCGCCGAACACGGCGGCGCGCAGCGTCGGCAGCTTCAGGAGCGAGAAGTCGAGCACCGGCGAGCCGGTGCGCCGGGCGTGAATGACGTAGAGTGTCATCGAGATCGCGCCGCCCGCGATCAGCGCGGCGACGGTGCTCCACGGCAGCAGGTTGAGACCAGCAACGGACAGGCCGAAGGCGATGCCGGCGAGGCCGATGCCTGCGAGCACCATGCCGTAGAGGTCGAACGGCTCGCGCTCCTCGCTCTTGATCGGGTCGATGAAGCGCAGCGCCATGAAGATGCCGAGCAGCCCGATCGGGATGTTGATCAGGAAGATCCAGTGCCAGGACGCGTAGGTCGTGATGAAGCCGCCGAGCGGCGGCCCGATCACGGGACCGATCAGGGCAGGGACCGTCACCCAGGCCATGGCGTTGACCAGCGCGCTCTTGTCGACCGAGCGCAACAGCACCAGGCGCCCGACCGGCGTCATCATCGCCCCGCCCATGCCTTGCAGGACGCGCGCGAACACGAAATCGGTGACCGAGGAGGAGAGCGCGCAGCCGACCGATCCGACCATGAACACGCCGACGGCGATCGCGAACACCATCCGCGCGCCGAAGCGGTCGGCGGTCCAGCCGCTCGCCGGGATGAACACCGCCAGCGACAGCAGATAGGACGTGATCGCGAGTTTCAGCGTCAGCGGGCTGGTGCCGATGTCGGCTGCGATCGCCGGCAGCGAAGTGGCGATCACCGTCGAGTCCATGTTCTCCATGAAAAGCGCGGTGGCCACGATCAGCGGAATGACGCGTTGCTTGTCGACCATGACGGATTGGTAATGAAAATCGGAAGGAAGGGTGGAATTGCGGCTTATCACCGCCGCCGGCCCCCGACCATTGCGGATCGACGCATAGCACCTAGATCCCGCGTAACAACGGTGTGACCTCTCTCCAGGGTTGCGTGTCGCGCTCCTTCGTCATTCCGGGGCGCGCCACTTGGCGCGAGCCCGGAATCCATTGGGCCGCAGGGACCGCTGCGGGATGGATTCCGGGCTCGCGACGTCGTCGCGCCCCGGAATGACGAGAAGGGGCTGCCCCCGGCTATCCACGCTGAACTGGCCAAAAAAGCCTGTGCATGGCTGGCCGGCGGTCCGAATTGCTTTGATTCGTCACGCGACCGTGCTATCGACCCGCGTCAACCCCACCGATGGGCTCCGATTCTCAAGGCGATGCCGCAAGGTACGCCGAGGGCGGCGCTCATCCATAGCTATTTGCGGCAGGGCCGCGGAAGGAGTTGGCACATGGCCACGGTGCAACAAGGCATTCGCGAAGCCTTTACGTTCGACGACGTGCTGCTGAAGCCGGGCCTGTCGGACGTCATGCCGGGCGAGGTCGACATCCGCTCCCGCGTCACCCGCGCCATACCGCTCAACATCCCGATCATGGCCTCCGCCATGGACACCGTTACCGAAGCCCGCATGGCGATCGCGATGGCGCAGGCCGGCGGCCTCGGCGTCATCCACCGCAATTTCGATCCCGAAGGGCAGGCCGCGCAGGTGCGGCAGGTCAAGCGCTACGAGTCCGGCATGGTGGTGAACCCGCTCACCATCAGCCCCGAGGCCTCGCTCGAGGACGCGCTCAAGCTGATGAGCGATCACGGCATCTCCGGCATTCCCGTCGTCACCGGCGCCGGCAAGTCCACGCCGGGCAAGCTGGTCGGCATCCTCACCAACCGCGACGTGCGCTTTGCCACCGACCGCCGGCAAAAAGTCTCCGAGCTGATGACGCATGAAGGTCTCGTCACGGTGCGCGAGAGTGTCAGCCAGGACGAGGCGCGGCGGATGCTGCACCAGCATCGCATCGAGAAGCTGCTCGTCGTCGACGAGCAATATCGCTGCGTCGGCCTCATCACCGTCAAGGACATGGAGAAGGCGGTCGCCCATCCGCTCGCCTGCAAGGATGCCCAGGGGCGCCTGCGCGTTGCCGCCGCCACCACCGTCGGCGACACCGGCTTCGAGCGCACCGAGCGGCTGATCGATGCCGGCGTCGACCTCGTCGTCGTCGACACCGCGCACGGCCATTCCCGTCATGTGCTGCATGCCGTGAACCGCATCAAGCGTCTCTCCAACTCCGTGCAGGTCGTTGCCGGCAACGTTGCTACCACCGAGGGCACGCAGGCCCTGATCGATGCTGGCGCCGACTGCATCAAGGTCGGCATCGGCCCGGGCTCGATCTGCACCACGCGCATCGTCGCCGGCGTCGGCGTTCCCCAGCTCACCGCGATCATGGATGCGGTGGAAGCGGCGAAGAAGGCCGACATTCCCGTCATCGCCGACGGCGGCATCAAGTTCTCCGGCGACCTCGCCAAGGCGCTCGCCGCGGGGGCCGACATCGCGATGGTCGGCTCGCTATTGGCCGGTACCGACGAGACGCCCGGTGAAGTGTTTTTGTGGCAGGGCCGTTCCTACAAGGCCTATCGCGGCATGGGCTCGGTCGGCGCGATGGCGCGCGGATCTGCCGATCGCTACTTCCAGCAGGACATCAAGGACACGCTCAAGCTCGTGCCTGAAGGCATCGAGGGCCAGGTGCCCTACAAGGGCCCGGTCGGCAACGTCATGCACCAGCTTGCCGGTGGCCTGCGCGCCGCGATGGGCTATGTCGGCGCAAAGGACATGAAGGACCTGCACGACAAGGCTCAGTTCGTCCGCATCACCGGCGCCGGCCTGCGCGAAAGCCACGTCCACGACGTCACCATCACGCGCGAGAGCCCGAACTATCCGGGCGGGGGTTAGTTACTCCGCTCTCGTGCCCCGGACGCAGCGCAGCACCTCTTCGGTGATGCGCTGCAGAGCCGGGGCCCATGTCTCGGCATTTTGCCGTGTCGCTTTCTGGGTCCCGGCTCTGCGCAGCAACGCTGCGCGTCCGGGACACGAGAGCTGCGCGTGAAACGCCATCACGCGTCACCGCTTTTGTATTGACGCAGCTACCTCCCTCCGCTTCCGTTCACGTCGAAAGACAATCAGGAGGAAGCCATCATGTCCCAAGCCAAGCGCATCGTTCTCGCCGCGCGTCCCGTCGGTGAGCCCAAGCCGTCTGATTTCCGTATCGAGGAATTCGCTGTCCCGGCGCCTGCGGCAGGCGAAGTCCTGCTGCGCACGATCTGGCTCTCGCTCGATCCTTATATGCGCGGGCGCATGAGTGATGGTCCGTCCTATGCTGCGCCGGTGCCGGTCGGCGGCGTGATGGAAGGCGAGGCGGTGAGCGAGGTCGCGGCCTCCAACAATCCGGATTTCGCCAAGGGCGACATCGTCCGTGCACGGACCGGCTGGCAGACGCATGCGATCTCGAACGGCAAGGGCCTGATCAAGGTCGATCCGAAGCTCGGTCCGATCTCGACCTCGATCGGCGTGCTCGGCATGCCCGGCATGACTGCGTATACGGGCCTGCTCGACATCGGCAAGCCGCAAGCAGGCGAGACCGTCGTGGTCGCGGGTGCCTCCGGTGCGGTCGGCTCGGCGGTGGGGCAGATCGCGAAGATCAAGGGCGCACGCGCGGTCGGCATTGCCGGCGGCAAGGACAAGTGCGCCTACGTGGTGAAGGAGCTCGGCTTCGATGCCTGCATCGATCACCGCGATCCCGAATTGGCCGCCAAGCTGAAGGAGGCCTGTCCGAAAGGTATCGACGTCTATTTCGAGAATGTCGGCGGCGCCGTGTTCGAGGCGGTGTTCCCCCTGCTCAATCCGTTCGCGCGTGTGCCGGTGTGCGGCCTGATCGCGCACTACAACGACACCGAAGCCAAGGCGCCGAAATGGGCCGCATCGATGATGCGAGCGACGCTGACGAAGCGGCTGACCTTCCGCGGCTTCATTGTCTCCGACTTCGCCTCGCGCCATGGCGACTTCCTGCGCGACATGTCCTCTTGGGTCCGCGACGGCAAGGTCAAGTACAAGGAGTTCGTCACCGAGGGCCTGGAAAGCGCGCCTGGCGCCTTCATGGGCCTCTTGAAGGGCGCTAATTTCGGCAAGCAGCTGGTCCGGGTCGGGCCGGACAAGGCCTAGCGCGACAGGGACTGGGACTCCCGTGGCTCGGGAGCCACATGCCGCCCCGGGATAGTTAAGAAAGAGTCACCAAATGGTCACACCTGCCCGCAAAAGCCGCAGGTGTGACCGGCTGTTCATTGACGGGATCGCGAAGGCATTGAATCATCGGGCATATTTTAGGTGCTGCGATGTTAGAGATCAGTGTTTTCTGCGTTATCCTGCTTGCTGCCGGCTATTGGCTGGCCATGTTCGTCATGGGCCGCCACGACGACGTCATCCATGGCAAGTTCGTCCATGTCGACGAGGAGGGCGATCTGACGCGCCCCTCGATGCCGGCACCGCCCCCGCCATTCCCAAAGCGCCCGGTCAAGGCCGTGCAGCCAGCCAGGCAGCCGCCTGCCAATGATCTCGCGGCCAAGCCGGTGAACAGCGAGGCGCTGCAATCCTTGCTCGCTGCGATCCAGCAGGACCTCAAGAGCGTCGCCTGAGCGGATCAGCGCGCCTTAATGCTCGCCGCCCATCTGGACGAGCAACTCCTCGATGTCGACATCGACCTGGCCCGCGGCCCTGACGTGGCGGACCTCGAAACCGTCGGGCCGGAAGCGGTATTCGACCAGCCCGACTTCCTTGATCGCGATCCGGTCCTGGCGCTGATCGTTGATGACGAAGCCGGCCGACGGCGCCCAGACATGGCGGGTGTGGCGCCAGGTGAAGTCGCGCCGCTGGTGCACGTGGCCGCTGGCGATGAGGCGCAGGTCGATCGTCCCGAGCATCTCGATCAGCCGTGCCCGTGCCGGCTGCGGCACGTAGCGGATCGCGGTCTCCGGCGTCTCGGGATCGTCGGGCAGGTTGAGAAACACCGGCTTGTGAAGGAACAGTGCGACCGGCCTGCCGTTCGTGCGCGCGATCTGTTGCGACAGCCAGTCGAACTGCTCGACCTCGAAGGCGAGCCCGGAATTCATCACCAGCGAGTTGAGGCCGATGAAGCGCCAGCCGGCGGCCTCGAATGACCAATGGTCTTCGCCGATGAGGTCGCAGAATTGCCGGCGATGCGCTTCCGTGACCGGCGGCTTCGGCCCCGGGCCAACCGCGGTCGGATTGTCGCCGATGTCGTGATTGCCGGGGAGGTAACGGCAGGCGACGGGCAGGGCCTCGTGCAGGTCTTTTGCGAAGACGACATCGTCGCGGCCGGTCGGCCCGTCGAAGGCGACGTCGCCGGTGTTGATGACGAGATCGGGCCGGTTGCCGTCGATATGTTCGCTGATCGCCTGGAAGTTGGCGATCAGGCCGGGGAAGCGCCGGCCGAGATGGGTGTCGGAAATCTGCGTCAGGCGAAATTCGGACATGCGATCACCGTACCCGTGCTTGCGCGTCGGAACGATGACGGCGCGGGCATGGATCGCAACGAACAAAGTTTAAAGCACGCGGTAGCGGATCGTGTAGGCGTCCTGCGGCGCGACGGTGTCGGCGAGCGGCGAGGCGATGCGGTCGGCGAGGTGCCAGGGACCGAACTCTTGGGAGCGATGCGGCTCGGCGGGCAGACGGAGGCGGAACTCGAAAATGCCCTTGCCCGGCAGGTTCACGACCAGCACGCGGTCCGCGGTGCGGTGGTTGAGCGCGACCGCGCCGCGCAGCAGCGCACGGCCATCCGAGAGGTCGCGCACGCCCTCGACCAGCGCCAGTGTCTGGTTGCGGTCGGTATGCAGCTCGATCTGGCTGTCGGTCACCGCCGTCAGCATCGCCCGGGGCATGCGGATTTCGAACTCGACGGCGGGCTTGGACGGATTGAGACCGAGATAGGCGAGCGCGGCGTGGCGCATGTCGTAGGCGGCAAAGGCGAACAGGGCAGTGGCGGCCAGAGTGGCGAGGCCATGCCTGATGACGTCGCGCCGGGTTCGGTAGCTCAGGCGAAAGTAGACCGTCATCGCCAGCGCGACCGCAAGCGCCATCGCGATACCTGAGAGGGCCGACATCAGGATACCGAGCTGGCCGTCGGCGGATTCGGTCCAGAGGCTGGACAGGGTGGTCATGGCGCCATCTCGCCTCTATCTCGCCTTGGGCTCCCGAAAAGGAGCCGAAATCGCTTTAACTATCGGTGGTTGGTCGCAAGACCGGGAACGCCGGTTCAACTGGTTGATTGTCAGGACGAGGAGCGGCGGCTAATGACGGTTCGCGGCGTTCCGCCTTACGGGAAAGTTCCGATGTCCGTCCAAATGGTCCTGCTCCCTGTCTTCGTGCAGGTCGGCCTTACCTTCGCGCTTCTGATCGGCATGGTGTTCGCGCGCCGCAAGACGCTGGTCTCCGGCGAGACCAGCATCCGCGACATTGCACTCGGCGAGCCGAACTGGCCGAAGGGCGCCACACAGATCGCCAATTGCTACCGCAACCAGTTCGAGCTGCCGGTCCTGCTCTACGTCCTGATCGCGCTGGCGCTGCCCTTGCGCCATGCCGATCTCTTCATCGTGCTGATGTCCTGGGTGTTCGTGGTGACGCGCTTTGCCCATGCCGGCGTGTTCGTCTCCTCGAACGATCTCGGACGGCGCTCCACGGTCTGGCTCGCCGGCGTCCTCGTGCTGCTGGCGATGTGGATCTACTTCGCACTGAAAATGCTCTTGTTGATCTGACTCTTGCGAGTCCGATTTCATCTGAAAGATTCAAATGACTCCCGCTGCCCGGCTGTCCGCAGCCATCGAACTGATCGACACCATCGAGAAGGACCGCGTGCCCGCGGCCAAGGCGCTGAAGGAGTGGGGCACCGCGCACCGCTTTGCCGGCTCGGGCGACCGCGCCGCCATTGCCGGCCTGGTCTGGGACGTGCTGCGCCGCTACGCCTCGAGCGCGTTCCTGATGGAGTCCGGTACCGCGCGTGCCAGGTTGATCGGCATGCTCCGGCTCGAGCGCGACATGGACACGGCCACGATGGGCGCCTTGTTCGACGGCAGCCGCTTTGCGCCGGCGCCGCTGACCGAGGCCGAGCAGGCGGCGCTCAGCCAGCGGTCCCTGAAGGACGCGCCGGCCGCGATCGCCGGCGACTATCCCGAATGGCTGGATCCGCACCTGGCAAAAGTGTTCGGCGAGGACCGTGCCGCGGAGGCGGCCGCGATGGCGAGCCGGGCACCGCTCGACCTGCGCGTCAACACGCTAAAATCCAACCGCGACAAGGCGCTGCAGTCGCTTGCTCATCTTCATGCGAAACCGACGCCTTGGTCGGCAACGGGCCTGCGCATCGCGCTTTCGGCCGATGCACGCAACCCCGGGATCCAGGCCGAGGAGGATTTCATCAAGGGCGCCATTGAAGTGCAAGATGAGGGATCGCAGCTGGCCGCCCAATTCACCGCGGCAAAGCCCGGCGAGCAGGTGATCGACCTCTGCGCCGGCGCCGGCGGCAAGACCCTGGCGCTCGCCGCTCTGATGCAGGGCAAGGGCCGGCTGATCGCGACCGACAGCGACAAGCGCCAGCTCGCGCCGATCCACGAGCGCCTCTCGCGCGCCGGGGTCCATAATGCCGATGTCCGCACGCCCAAGGGCGAGGCCGATCCGTTGGCCGACATCCGCGCCTCTGCCGACCTCGTCGTGATCGACGCGCCCTGCACGGGAACCGGAACCTGGCGCCGCAACCCCGATGCCAAATGGCGCATGCGCCCGGGCGCGCTGGAGATTCGCCTGCGCGACCAGGCCGAGGTGCTGGAGCGCGCGGTGCCGCTGGTGAAGGCTGGCGGCCGCATTGCCTACATCACCTGCTCGGTGCTTTCGGAAGAGAACGGCGAGCAGGTGAGGGCATTCGTCGCGCGCCATCCCGAGTTCGCGGCCGTGCCGCCCGAGCAGACCGCGAGCGTGCTGTGGGACAAGGCGGAGGCGTTTGGGGAGGCCGCGCTGCAGTCGCCCGAGGGCTGGCTGATGACGCCGCGGCGGACCGGGACGGACGGGTTCTTCGTGTCGGTGTTGAAGAAGGTGGGCTGACAATACTCCGCCGTCATTCCGGGGCGCCCGCAGGGCGAGCCCGGAATCCATCGCGCGGCAGTCTCCGCGGTCCAATGGATTCCGGGCTCTCGCTTCGCGAGCCCCGGAATGACGGGAGCCAAAAACAAAAACCCCGCGCACCGGATCCCGGTCGCGGGGTTTTCTAACTTGACGTTCTGCCGGTACGTCCGTGGTCAGAACGCTGCGTAGGCGTTAGCCGACGCGGAGATTGTCAGCCGAGGACTTGCCGCTGCGACGATCGGCGACGATGTCGAACGAGACCTTCTGACCCTCGTTGAGGGAGGAGAGGCCGGCGCGCTCGACGGCGCTGATGTGCACGAACACGTCCTTCTGGCCGTCGTCCGGCTGGATGAAACCATAACCCTTTTGGGTGTTGAACCACTTCACGGTGCCCATAGCCATGGGAATTTCCTTTAGTTAGTTAGATTGAGTACGCACGCGGACCGGTACGCAGCATTGCGCCCATAGTCCCTGATGAGTCGATGTTTGGAGAATTCATCTGAAGCGTGCGCGCCCGTCAGCAACGAAGCGAAGCGGCCCAGTCGTTCGGCCAAGTATCGATGATCACAATATAGCGAGAATTTGGGGCCAGTTCAAGGCACCACCCGTGGCTCGGCACGTCGCGCGACTTTGCTATTTTGCGGTGCAAATTAACCGCCCGGCGGATCTCAGTCCACGATGAAAAGGGTCGCTCCGGTCGCGGTCGAGGACCGGTGCGCGGCGTCGCCGTAGTCCGAGACCTGGTAGCTCATCCCGGCCGTGAGCTTGAATTTGCGCCCGTCGCGCAGCTCGCTGTCGAGCTCGCCCTTGAGCACGTAGAGCACGTGGCCGCGATCGCACCAATGGTCGGCCAAATAGCCCGGCGAATACTCGACCATCCGCACCCGGAGGTCGCCGATGTTGAGCGTGCGCCAAATGGCCTCGCCATGCTCGCCGGGGTGTGTGGTCGGGCTGACCTTGCTCCAGTCGGTGACGGTGAACGGGGAGGTGGGAAGCTTCATGAGGGAGGTCCTGAATTGGGGGCGATGCTGCTTGGCTCGCTATTAGCAACAAACTTCGTCATTGCGAGGAGCCCTTGCGACGAAGCAATCCAGGAATGTATCCGCGGAAAGATTCTGGATTGCTTCGCTGCGCTCGCAATTTACGGGGATAGACTAGTGCACCAAATGGTTCGCCGAGCCCTGCACGATCAGCCCCGCATCATTCACCCGCAAATATTCGCAGATCTTCTTGCCGCGCTCGTTCGCGTAGAACACCACGACGCTATCGGGGCTGACGAACAGCTCGATCAGCGAAAAATGCAGCTCCGGCAGCAGCCCAAGCGCCTTGCCCCAATACGCCCGCAAGGCGTCCTTGCCGCGCAACGTTCCGCTGGCATCGAACCCCAGGGCCGGAATGCGGTCCGAGGTCATCACGGCGGCCTCGTCATAGAGCGCGAGCACGCGTTCGAGATCGCGCGCGTTCCAGGCCTCGACCCAGGTCCGGCCGAACTCGGCAAGCGTTGACGGCTGATGATCCTGCGGCATGGCGTTCTCCCTGATCGGCCCTGTCTGAAGAGCGGGGCATATTAGGTCAATGATACTTACCTATATCCACCTTGTCCATGCCCAAAGAAGGATGTGGGCGCGCGGCCCGCGCGGTTGCGGGAAAAGCCCCCGTCGCGTATCTGCTGGCCATGACAGCAGCACAGAACGACCGCTCCGCGTCGACGCCCTCGGTGGCCTCGGCGCACGACAAGATTCTCATCGTCGACTTCGGCAGCCAGGTGACGCAGCTGATCGCGCGTCGCGTGCGCGAGGACGGCGTCTATTGCGAGATCGTCCCGTTCAACAAGGCCGAAGCCGCCTTCAACGAGATGAAGCCAAAGGCGGTGATCCTCTCGGGCGGTCCTGAATCGGTGCACGAGGCCGGCTCGCCCCGCGCCCCGCAAGCGATCTTCGATTCCGGCGTGCCCGTGATGGGCATCTGCTACGGCCAGATGACCATGGCGGCCCAGCTCGGGGGCGAGGTCGAGGGTGGCCATCACCGCGAATTCGGCCGCGCCGACGTCGAGGTGAAGGCGCCGAGCAAGCTGTTCGAGGACGTCTGGTCGTCGGGCGGCAAGAACCAGGTCTGGATGAGCCATGGCGACCGCATCACCAAGATGCCGCCGGGCTTCTCCGTTGCCGGCACCTCGCCGAACGCGCCGTTCGCGATCATCCAGGACGAGACGCGCAAATATTACGGCCTGATGTTCCACCCCGAAGTGGTGCACACGCCCGACGGCGCGAAACTGATCCGCAACTTCGTGCGCAAGATCGCAGGGCTCACCGGCGACTGGACCATGCGCGCCTTCCGCGAGGAGGAGATCGCAAAAATCCGCGCCCAGGTCGGCAAGGGCAAGGTGATCTGCGGCCTCTCCGGCGGCGTCGATTCCGCCGTGGCGGCCGTGCTGATCCACGAAGCCATCGGCGAGCAGCTGACGTGCGTGTTCGTCGATCACGGCCTGCTCCGCCTCGACGAGGCCAAGACCGTGGTCGACCTGTTCCGCCACCACTACAACATCCCGCTCGTGCACGTGGATGCGTCCAAGCAGTTCCTCGGCGAGCTCGAAGGCGTCACCGATCCCGAAACCAAGCGCAAGACCATCGGCCGCCTCTTCATCGAGGTGTTCGAGCAGGAGGCCAAGAAGATCGGCGGCGCCGACTTCCTGGCGCAAGGCACGCTCTACCCCGACGTGATCGAGAGCGTCTCCTTCACCGGCGGCCCCTCGGTGACGATCAAGTCGCACCACAATGTCGGCGGCCTGCCCGAGCGCATGAACATGAAGCTCGTCGAGCCGCTGCGCGAGCTGTTCAAGGACGAGGTGCGCAAGCTCGGCCGCGAACTCGGCCTGCCCGAGATCTTCGTCGGCCGCCATCCGTTCCCGGGCCCGGGCCTTGCCATCCGCTGCCCTGGCGACATTACCCGCGACAAGCTCGACATCCTGCGCAAGGCGGACGCCGTCTACATCGACCAGATCCGCAAGCACGGTCTCTACGACGAGATCTGGCAGGCCTTCGCCGTGCTGCTCCCCGTGAAGACGGTGGGCGTCATGGGCGACGGCCGCACCTACGACTACGTCGTGGGCCTGCGCGCCGTCACCTCAACCGACGGCATGACCGCGGACTTCTACCAGTTCGACATGAAGTTCCTGGGCGAGACCGCCACGCGCATCATCAACGAGGTGAAGGGCGTGAATAGGGTGGTTTACGACGTGACCAGCAAGCCGCCTGGGACGATTGAGTGGGAGTAGGGGGTGCCTATTCAATCTCAAGCGCTTCGGGGAGGCGGCGTCGCTTAGATCATGGGATTTGGGGTATTCATCCATCGATCGGACTCGATCTACGATGACAGCCCCGCTGAACAATATCAATTTCCCAGCCAGTATCTTCGCCGCGTTGAAGCCTGCGTCGGTGATTGGATAATCTACTACGAACCGAGCAAGGTCGCTGAGACGCGGGGCTACTTTGCGATTGCGCGGGTTCAGCAGGTTGTTCCCGACACAGGTACTTCGGGAATGTATTTGGCTATGATCGAACCCGGAAGTTACCTCGATTTCGCCAATCCGGTCCCCTTCAACGGGCCAACTGGTCCCGTAGAGCGCGGCGTCCTGAATGAGCAGGGACGAATTTCAGGACGCGCTCAGTCTGCAGTCCGTCCAATCTCCCCCGGCGACTTCAACAGAATATGTGAA
The DNA here is from genome assembly GCF_000261705.1 of Bradyrhizobium genomosp. III. Classification (NCBI taxonomy): domain Bacteria; kingdom Pseudomonadati; phylum Pseudomonadota; class Alphaproteobacteria; order Hyphomicrobiales; family Nitrobacteraceae; genus Bradyrhizobium; species Bradyrhizobium genomosp. III. The sequence continues at coordinate 16,968 of NZ_AJQF01000020.1, forward strand.
CTTGGTTTGGCGGAGAATGCGCCGCTGTTGCCGCGACGCGATGACGATGTCCGTCCACTCGACCTTAACGAGGAGGCGGTGCCGTTCAGATTCGAACAGCAGCGCGAGCGTATTAGCGTGACGGTATCTAGGATTTTGCGCGATCGAGTCTTCCGTCGCGTCGTGCTTCGCGCCTACGATGAGCGTTGTGCCATCACCGGGCTAAAGCTTATCAATGGAATGGGGCGTGCCGAGGTCGCAGCCGCTCACATACGACCGGTCGAGGCGCGTGGACCTGACATCATTAGCAATGGCATCGCACTTTGTGGTACCGCGCATTGGATGTTCGATCGCGGCCTCATTAGCCTGGCGGACGATTTGAAGATATTGATCTCGCGCCAGACAAACGATCCGGACGGCGCGCGATCAATCATCAATAAGACGGGGCACGCACTTGCGCCGCGGCGAATATCAGATCGCCCACACCCGCACTTCCTGAAATGGCATCGCGAACATTGCTTCAAGCAATAGGGAAAGCGAGCGAGGTCAACGCGTAGGATGGGCACTTACCGCGGCGCCAACCCCGCGCCGTTTTGAAGCGCCAGCAGCCCGACACAGAAGATCGCGGCGCCGACCAACAGCACCACCGGGACCAGGTACGGCGACGAGACGATTTCGAGCACCGGAAATGCCTTGTCCGAAACAAACCGCCTGTAGGCTACCCATGTGGTTGCGACGAGGGGCGTCAGGGCGACGATGATGTAGAGAGCTCCGAGGATCCAGCCGAAGGCCGTCAGGTCCTTGGATCGGGTGGCCTCTCCTGCAAAGCCAAGCGCGGCAATTGAGATGAAGGCACTCAGCGCGCTGACGACAAGCTCGGCAGCCACGACGACGATCGAGACAGTTACATTCATTCCTGGATTCCGTTTGAGAATGAGACGTTCTTGAGGGGGCGTCCGTGATTCATCCTGTGCGTGCAGCCTCGTAGCATCGGTACTGAGGTAACGCCAGCGCAAGCGCGCCCTGGCCTCGTCAGCGCCGGTTGAAGTCCTTGAGGTCGAGGATGAAGCGCGCGACGTCAGGCGCGCTCAAAGTGTGCGGCGGAACCCATCGTGCTCGATGGCGAGGTGACGGTCGCATGCCGTAATATAAGTATTGACTTATATAAGCCTATGCCGATATTCCTTCCCGAAATCAAAGGGAGATCCGGGATGGAGATCGACGTTGCCAGGGTGTTGGGGCTTGTCACGCGTTCGGTGCGCAATTTTGAGAAGGACGGGAAGGCGGCCAGTGCGGTCACCTTGACGCGGCTCTACGACACCAGCGTCGACGATCTCTGGGATGCGGTGACGAGCAGGGAACGCATCCCGCGCTGGTTTCTGCCGGTCGAGGGAGATCTCCAGCTCGGCGGAAGATATCAGCTCAAGGGCAATGCGGGCGGCACCATCACGGCCTGTGCGCCGCCAACTCATTTTGCGGCGACGTGGGAATTTGCAGGCGCGGTGAGCTGGATCGACGTCACGCTGGCGGCAGAACGGAGCCAGGCGCGCTTGACGCTCGAGCACAGCGCGATCATCGAGGATCATTGGAATCAGTTCGGTCCGGGTGCGGTCGGCATCGGTTGGGACCTCGCCATTGCCGGGCTCGAGCGATACGTTGCGACGGGGGCATCGGTCGACCACGAGACGGCCGAGGCGTGGATGGGCTCGCCCGAGGGCAAGGAATTCATGACCGGGAGCGGTGAGTATTGGCGCGCAGCGCATGTCGCGAGCGGGGTGGATGCGGCCTCGGCGAAGCAGCGCTCGGACCGTACCATTGCCTTCTATCGCGGCGAGATGCCGCCTGACATCGCGCACCCCGGCACAGGAAGCTGATGCACGTCTTCGAAGTCCTCGCCGATCCCGTGCGCCGACGCATCCTCGAACTGCTCACCCCGGGAGAGATGGCCTCCGGGGAAGTCGTCGAGGCGATCGGCGCCGAGTTCGGCATCACGCAAGCCGCCGTGTCGCAGCACCTGAAGGTGCTGCGCGAGAGCGGCTTTGCGACCGTTCGGGCGCAAGCGCAACGACGCCTCTACTCGGTCGACGTGGCCGGACTTCAGGCAGTGGATGCCTGGGTCGGTCGGTTCAGGACTTTCTGGGAGCCGAAGCTCGACGCGCTGGCGACGGAAATCGTGCGCGGCAAGCGGGAGCGGCGCAATGCGCCGCTGACCAAGCGGAGCGGCAAGAGGGCCTGAGAGCCGTGCCGGACCCGAAACGTCTCACTCATGCGCCTCCTGCCAATGTGGATAGGTGACGTAGGCCGTGACGGCGCCTTGCTCGTGCGAGCGGATAGTGACCTTCTCGCCCTTGGGCATGTAGATGATCTCGCCGGGGCCTGCCGTGACGGTGCCGGCTTCACTCGACACCGATAGCTTGCCCTCCAGCACGAGCATGACATCGTCCACGGCGAGCTTTTCATCGAGGCTCTGGTTCGGCGCATAGCGGCCGTATCCGATGGTGATCGGGCCGCCGTGGCGCCGGTCGATCACATTGCCTGCGAAAATATCTCCGTCCTGCCCGGGCGAGCGTTCGAACGACGCATCCGCCACGGCAAACTTGCGAACCTTCATGGGATCCTTCCGTTCCGCGCCTGAGTTGACAGGGTGAAACGGTAGACGCCTGACGCCGGTGTTTGTTCAACATCGCCGCGGGGCGGTTTGACGCAGCGCTCGCAGCGCCATCCATCAAGGGGTGCGATGTCCAGATTGTCGCACGCTGCGCATACGGGATCGGAGTCGCAACAATGCCACAGTCGCGACGAGACGACATTCTTTAGACCCATTCAATTTCGCTTCCTCGTTTCCGTGTGCCCATAAGTCCGCGTCTGATTTTTTGCTCACCGGGGATTGGAATGCTGAGTTTGAATGCCGTGAGGCATGGTTTTCTCGCGACCTGCAGTTTGTTCGTGTTGGATGCAGGACTTGACGGCAAGAGTTACGCTCAATCTCAGCTACCGCCAGTGACGGTCGATGCTCCAAAGCCGCAGCAGGCCCGCCGCGCGCAGTCCGCGCGGCCCGGTGCCGCAAGCGAGATGCGACGATCGGTGCGGCGGCCGAATCCGCGCAGGGAGGCGCAGATTGCTGCAGCAGCTCCGGTGTCGGCCACGACTCTTCAGAGTGCGATGGGTCCGGTCCAGGGCTTCGTCGCAACGCGCAGCGCCACCGGCACCAAGACGAATACGCCGCTGATCGAGACGCCGCAGTCCGTCTCGGTCGTGACGCAGGACCAGATCCGCGACACCGGCGCACGAACCGTCGGCGAGGCGTTGGCCTACACCGCCGGCGTGCAGACGCAGCCATACGGCTTCGACCCGCGTTATGATCAGTTTCTGATCCGGGGCTTTGCGGCCAACCAGTACGGCAATTATCGGGACGGCTTGCGGCAGGGCAACGGCTCGTTCGCCTATTTCCGCAACGAGCCCTATGGCGCCGAGCGCATCGAGGTGATGCGCGGTCCGTCGTCCGTGCTGTACGGTGCCAATGAAGCCGGTGGCATGGTGAACTATGTGAGCAAGATGCCGCTCGACAAGCGGCTCAACGAGGTTGGCCTCGATATCGGCAATTTCGATCGCTATCAGGGACGTTTCGACTTCAGCGGACCGAGCCTTGATAACGACAAGCTGCTCTATCGCTTCACCGGGCTGGTGCGCGACAGCGGCACGCAGATTCCCGGGACGTGGGACGACCGCGTGTTCTTCGCCCCGAGCGTGACCGCCAAGCTGAACGAGGATACGACGCTGACCGTGCTGGCCGAGTACGAGCGCAGCAAGACGTCGATGTGGCCGTATTACCTTCGCAACCCGGTGACCGGCGTGGTCACCAATATTCGTCTCGGCGATCCCGCATTCGACGCGCTCACGCAGTGGCAGGCCTCGGTCGGTTACAGGCTCGAGCATCGCTTCAACGAGGCATTGGCGTTCCGGCAGCATGTCCGGCTCGGACATGTGTCGTTCGAGGGCAACATGGTCGATGCGCTCGGTTTGTCGCCGGATGGCCGCACCCTCAATCGCTACGCGGCGACCTTCCGTGAGCGGCTGAACACGTTCAACGTCGACAACCAGATCGAGGCCAAGCTGGCCACCGGTCCGATCAAGCATACGGTCCTCGCGGGTGTTGATTATTTCCGGCAAAGCACGACGCTGGACTATTATGCCGGCTTGGCGCCGTCGCTCGATCTGACCAATCCGGTTTACGGCAGTTCGGCGCCGACGATGCCTCTGGGGCTCATGAGCACCAACAGCCAAACGCTCGGCCAGGTCGGGCTTTACGCACAAGACCAGATGGCGTGGGGCGGCTGGCGGCTGACCGTCGGCGGCCGGCAGGATTTTGCCGAGCTCTCGAACCGCAACGACCTGACGGGTGTGACGAGCAACAGCGAGCCAAGCAAGTTCACCGGCCGCGCCGGATTGTTGTATCTGTTCGAGTCGGGGCTTGCCCCCTATGTGAACTATGCGACATCGTTTCTGCCGCTAACCGGCACGACGGCACCCCAGCGCGGCGGTACACCATTCGCGCCAACGACGGGTGAATCGTTTGAAGCCGGTATCAAGTATCAGCCGCTTGGCTGGAACAGTTACTTCACCGCGACCTGGTTCAACCTCACCAAGGACAACGTGTTGACCATCGATCCGGCCTTTCCGACTTTTTCGGTGCAGACCGGTCAGGTTCGTTCGCGCGGCGCCGAGCTCGAGGCCGTGCTGTCGCTGGCCGAGGGTCTCAAAGGTGTCGCGTCCTACAGCTATACCGATGCCATCGTGACGCGCAGCAATGGCCTTGATCTCGGCAAGGTGCCGATCGGCGTGCCGTTGCAGCAGGCGGCGATCTTCCTCGATTACACCTGGCAGAATGGCCTGCTTGCAGGCTTTGGCGTCGGTGCCGGTGCGCGATGGATCGGGCAGACCTGGGCGGACGAGGTCAATACGATCAGGAATCCGGCCGTCACGGCGTTTGATGCGGGCGTGCATTACGACTATCGCGGCATGCGCTTGGGTCTGAATGCGCGCAATCTGTCGGATGAGCGCGTTCCGATCTGCAATGGTGGGACCTGCGCGTTCACGCAGGGACGGACCGTGCTGGGGAGCGCGACAGCGCGGTGGTGAGCAGGGCTGGCGCTGCCGCCGATCCGATCGGCGCGCAGGGACCCGGCGCAAACGTCGGATGTCCGTCACGTTCGGCCGTGATACGACATCCGCATCGCCCTCTCCGGAGCCAGCCTGCATGTCCACCGCGATCGCCCCCAGCCAACAGCCCGCAACCGCCGCCGAGACCGATCCCGAGACCCTCGGCTGGATGAAGGGCTTTCCGCCGGCGCCGGATCGCACCATCACCTTCCAGGACGGCTCGTTCCGCAGCTTTCCCGAGTTGCGCTGGGCGTGGAGCAATGTCCGGCAGCTGGTGCCGACGGTGAACGTCTGGCGCGGGGCAGGGCCGGCCTCGCTGCTGCCGCGCGAGGACCGTGACATCGGCGCGGTCGCCTCGACCACGATGGACGGCCGGCCCATGACCTTCGCAAAGATGCTGGAGGAGACCTATGCGGACGGCATCGCCGTGCTGCATCGGGGCAAGCTGATCTATGAGCGCTATTTCGGCGCGTTGAAGCCGCACAAGCCGCATATCGGGATGTCGGTGACGAAGTCGTTCACCGGTGTGCTCGCCGGCATCCTTGTCAGCGAGGGCGAGATCGATCCGCAGGCGCCCGTCACGGACTACGTGCCGGAGCTGAAGGCCAGCGCGTTCGGGGACGCGCGTGTGCACGAGGTCATGGATATGACCACGGGCCTCGCATACACCGAGGTCTACACCGACAAGAATTCCGCCGTGTGGGGATTGCGGCGCGCCAACGGCATGGCGCCGATCGAGCCCGATTATGACGGCCCGACCACCATTTTCGATTTCCTGATGGCGCAGAAGAAGCAGGGCGAGCACGGCAAGGTCTTTGCGTACAAGACCGTCAACACCGACGTGCTGGCCTGGATCATCAGGCGCGCCAGCGGCATGACGCTGTCCGATCTTCTGTCGGAGCGCATCTGGATTCCCATGGGTGCGGAGGAGGACGCGTATTATCACGTCGACCGCATCGGCACCGAGAGCGGCGGTGGCGGTCTTTCCACGACACTGCGCGATCTTGCCCGCTTCGGCGAGACCATGCGCAACCATGGCCGCTTCAACGGTCGCCAGATCGTGCCATCATCCGTGGTCGAGGACATCGCGCGCGGCGGCGACCCCGAAAAGTTCAAGCCCGCCGGCTACACCACCTTGCCCGGCGCCTCCTACCGCAACCAATGGTGGGTCAGCCACAACGCCCACGGCGCCTACATGGCGCGCGGCGTCTACGGCCAGGGCATCTATGTCGATCCGAAGGCCGAGATGGTGATCGCGCGCTACGCCTCGCATCCCGTCGCGGGCAACGCCGCCAACGATCCCGTGACGCTGCCGGCCTACATGGCGCTGGCGAAGGCGCTGATGGCGGGATAGGTGCGTAGGGCGGATTAGCCGCAAGCCGTAATCCGCCGCTGCTCGTTCAAGATGGCGGATTACGCTTCGCTAATCCGCCCTACGGGCCGGCGAATGCCGCGATATCCTCTCAAACCGCAAGATCGGTCGAGCGTGTCACGGCCTTCTGCGGCTAGATGGAGCCGCCACGGAGGAGGGACGATGAAGGCGGCGCTGCAAAACTATCAGGACCGGATGCGACGGGTGCTGGATCATATCGATCGGCATCTCGACGATGATCTGGCCCTCGACGGGTTAAGCGCTATTGCCGCGTTCTCGAAGTTTCATTTCCACCGGCAATTCACCGCGACCTTCGGGTTGTCAGTGCATCGCTATGTCCAGTTGGCCCGCATGAAGCGCGCTTCACATCAGCTGGCCTACGGTAACGCCCTTGGCGTCACCGACATCGCGATGGATGCCGGTTACGCTACGCCTGACGCCTTCGCCCGCGCCTTTCGGCAACGGTTCGGGCAATCGCCGTCGTCGTTCCGGAAGTCTCCCGACTGGGAGCCGTGGCTTGCGGCCTTCGGGCCTCTCGATAACGCGAGGAACAAGCTCATGAAGACGTTTAGCAGTGACGACGTGACGATCCGCGATGTGCCCACCACGAAAGTGGCGATCATGGAGCATCGGGGCGACCCGGCGACGCTTGGCGCCACCATCCAGCGCTTCATCGCCTGGCGCAAGACAGCCGGCCTGCATCCCCGGACAAGTCCGACTTTCAATGTCTGGCGTTCCGAGCGGCGTCCTTCATCGCCTGCCGATTACAGCGTGGACCTTTGTGTCGGCGCCGAGCAGTCGATCGAGGCGAATGGCGAAGAGATCAAGGCCGGCGAGATCCCCGGCGGACGCTGCGCCGTGCTGCGAATCGTCGGCTACACCGACAATATGGAGCCCGCCGCGCTCTATCTCTATCGCGACTGGCTTCCGGCCAGCGGCGAGGAGGCACGCGACTTCCCGATCTATTGCCAACGGCTGAGCTTCTTCCCGGAAGTGCCCGAGCACGAGACGGTCGCGGATTTGTTTTTGCCGCTGAAATGATTGCCTAAGGTGGATTATGCCCGCGGCTGCGCGAAGCGCAGTCGCGGCCAACCCGTCCTACATATTCCGCGACATCTTCTCGAACTTCTTCACCAGCCGCTCGCGCTTCAGCCGCGACAGCCGCTGGATCCAGAACATGCCGTCGAGCTGGTCGATCTCGTGCTGATGGCAGACGGCGCGCAAATTTGCAGAACATTAGAGATCCAAGAAACTGCTACCTAGACCAGAAAACCAAACCTCAATGTCGATGTATGAGTCGTCGCTAACGGCAGTGAGGGATGGAAGAAACATTTTATCGCCCACATGTTCACCCAACGCGCGATAGGCTTCGAACTGAACCTCCGTAAAAAACTGGTTAGCAGTAGTATGATGCGGAAATGAAGGCTCGTCGAACTTAAGTCGCCGGATGAATTCTCCCTCGTTCCCGGTGAGCGAAAGTTTGAGGTAGATAAGGTACCCGATTTCCTCCTGCCGATCGTGCTGTTCAAGGGGATATCGAATGCGACAGAAGCGGAAATGAGATCGACTAAGGCCCTCGCTTCCTAATCTTAGATCGTCAAGATTGGCTTCAATTGTAATTCCGAAGTCGATGTAAGCGAGACGTTGCAGATTGGTCAGGCCGTGAAACGTCATCATTTCGTCGTGTTCACCGTCAACGGCAACGATGAAACGACATCGACGACGTAGCAGTTCATAGACGCCAAGATTTTCGATGTGACCCCCGTCAGAGATTTGAAGATACGGCTTGGTTTCGTCGGCCGTCGCCAGGAGTTCCTGAAGAAGATACCTGCCATTTGGCCGCAGTCCAGTTTGGTTCGTTGCTTTCGGATTCTTCAACCAGGCGCCCAACCGCAAATTCAAGACGGTCAGCCAAAAGCTGCTATAGCGACTCGTTTTTAGTCCCATCTGAGGGGAAATGGCGGCTCCCGATAGCGCCATCGCGGTTGCCAGGTCGAGCGACGGATTTGCTTGCTCCCAATCGGCCGTTGCCGAATGGCCAATGAGTGCGGCGCCAGCAGATACAGGCGTAAAGGACATCACATCCGCATTGCGTCCCCGCGTTCTTGAGTTTGTTGAGCCGGGAACGTTGAGCGCGCAATTTAAGATCGGGAAGAGCGTCGGAGTGTGAGCAATTGCACTGAGCTTGATAGGCGGTACTTCACGACAATCTGCGTTGAAGAGAAATGCTTGGGCCAATTTTGCACGATAATAGTTGTGCAACGATGTAGAGTTGACGTCCAATGCTGCGCAGAGCGTTATCCCGAGTGCGACGATGAAGAACACGAAGCATGCGGCGAGAATGGTGCCCGCAATCTGAAACTGGTGGTAGGCGATGGCTTCTGCGAGTGTCAGTGCGATAACGCTGAAAGCAAAAAGAATGATCGGTCGAGAAAGTGCAATACGGGTAAAGGCTGCCGCAACGACAACAAGTAGTGAAGCGAAAACGGTCCATGCCACGATTAGCTGTGCGATGGCAGGTTGTCGATCGGAGCCAAATATCGTTAGTAGGGCTTCAAAGAGACTATGAACGGTACCTAATGCGACCCACACCGGTGGGACGAGAAGGGCCGCTCCAACAGAGGCCATCCAACGCGCTTCGCTCGCTAGGGCCCGTCCTCGCCAACCTCGGATAAGCGGTATTCCAAGAAATAGCGCGCTAAGTGCGATCGAAGAATACAGAGCTAATTTGTTCCAAGCTGAGTCCGGTATCAAAAAGCGAAACAAGTAGTCGACGAAAGCGATCATCGAGATAAATGACAGGACGATGAAGAGATTTATGAATATACCCTGGGCCTGCGCTATGCCCAACGTGAAGCGTTCCCAAGCGAGAGCCGAAAGATAGTTTGCCCCTTGCCGGAAACGCTGAAGAATTTCGGACTCGCCTTCGTTTCGCTTGAAAGGCAGTTCGGTCCTCCGAAGCCCCAAGTTGCTTTTCGAATCGTTTGCTCCAAGCAATTGAGTTATGAGCGAACCCGCATAACCGCCACCAGAGACTGTCGAAAGATAATCGAATTGTTGAAGGAGGCCTCTCTTTGAGAGGGCAACCATGACACCCATTGCAAAGGTTGCGCTTCTGATACCCCCGCCAGAAAGCGCCAGGCCCGCGGCCCACTCCCTAGAGCCGATCTCATAGTGTTGTCTTCGATCCTTAACTCTGTGTTCCTCCTCCATGCTCAATTCAGAGCGGCCAGGTTGCTGCGTTTCCCCCATCGGTCGCCATGTGACTCCACGAGCCATTTCACCCTGAATAGTCTGGGCGAACTCGCGACTAGCAATGGAAGCCGGAAATCCCCTACGATCTCGGATGAGGTCTAATATCCTATCAAGCGAGATTAGCCGCATTTGCAGCGCCTGAAGTTCGGCTCGGAAGACGTCGCTATTGTCTAGAGCTGACAGTTCTCCGGCGGCGCTTCTGGCGTGCCATTTTGCTGTGAATGGTCTGACGTAAGTGTTCAGGACGTGCCACACGACAACTTCAAAAGTCTGACAGTCTGGCTCTCTTTGCGTCAGTGCCCTGGCAATTCCAAAGAGTTCGAAGACACTCGACAATGCGCGCTGCTCTACACCGCTAGAATAGCCCAACGGTTGGGTAGCTACGCGCGAGATGAGTTCAACATGGAAGGCGTGCGCAGCAAATTTGTCGGCATCAGACGGGCTCCAAGTCCAATCGCCAAATCGGTCTAAGAACGCCGGATCTACGATAGCGCTTGAATTGTCGCTGAATCCAACGAGACGATCCCGCCAGGTGCCATTGGAAGTCGATGTACCCAATCTAGGCGCTCCCACATGAGAAATCTTGAGATGACTTCGGATACGTTCGACCGCGCGCAATGGCTGAAGCAATACTATTTCCTACGCGCCGCGTTTTCCCTCGCCTGGGTCATTGCGGCCTTCGCCATCGCGCCGTCATCTGCGATGATCGCGGCAATGTTGCTGATCGCCTATCCGGCATGGGACGCCGCGGCGAACTATCTTGACGCGCTCTGCAGCGGCGGATTGAACCAGAACCGCACCCAGGCACTGAACGTGCTGGTCAGCCTGGCGACCACCATCGCGGTCATCCTGGCCTTGCGGGTGAGCATGAACTGGGTGCTCGGGATCTTCGGCGCGTGGGCGATCCTTGCCGGATTGCTTCAACTCGGAACGGCGGTCCGACGCTGGAGGAGCTACGGCGCGCAATGGGCCATGGTGCTCAGCGGAGGCCAGTCGGCGCTGGCGGGCGGCTTCTTCATCTTTCAGGCTACGATGCCCGCAATCCCGTCGATCGCGAACGTCGCGGGCTACGCTGCGGTCGGCGCGCTGTACTTCCTGGTCTCGGCGGTCTGGCTCACCGTCGGCACGTGGCGCCGTGGCGCGGCGCTGTGAGACGGGCGCCTCCGGCAACGCATCTTGTCGTCTGTCGGTGGCAGACGTTCGATGGTGATGAGATCAAGTTCGGCGGGATGATGCCATCGTGCCGGTGTTTTGCCTGACAGGTCAAATCGCGCGTCATTCCGCAAATCGCAGGCCTCGTAAGTCCTTGATCCGGCAGCGCCCGGCTACTGTGCATGGGGTTGTTTTCGACTTTTTTGTTGGCTGGTCACGAACCCGTGCGGCAAAAATGAGGTGAGCCATGTCGGCCGGCGCAGTTCCCATTCGTCTTCCACGTGAGACAGACCTGACGGGAGACCGAAATGACTTCTTCCAACTATCGCTGGGTGATCGTCGCCGCCGGCGGCCTGCTCGGCTGCGTCGCGATCGGCGGCATGTTTTCGCTGCCGGTGTTCCTGCAGCCGATCGCCAAGGACACCGGCTGGGCCGTGGCCGGCATCTCCAGCGCGATGACGATCGGCTTTCTGGCGATGGCCTGCACCAGCATGGTCTGGGGCACACTGTCCGACCGGTTCGGGCCGCTGCCGGTGGTGCTGACGGGATCGACGGTACTGGCGCTCAGCCTGTTCACGGCGAGCCATGCGACCTCCCTGATCGTGTTCCAGCTCGTGTTCGGCCTTCTGGTCGGCGCCTCCTGTGCGGCGATCTTCGCGCCGATGATGGCGACCGTGACTGGCTGGGTCGATACCCATCGCAGCCTTGCCGTGTCGCTGGTGTCGGCCGGCATGGGCGTGGCGCCGATGACGATGGCGCCGCTCGCGGCCTGGCTCGTCTCGAACCATGACTGGCGCACCTCGATGCAGATCATCGCGCTCGTCGTCGGCGCCATCATGATCCCAGTCTCGTTCCTGGTGCGCCGCCCGCCAGCGCTCGCCAATGCGGCGGTCGTACCAACGGGCGAGGGGGCCGCGCAGAGCGAGATGTCGATGGGCGAGGCGCTGCGCTCGCCGCAATTCCTCATCCTGCTCGCGACCAATTTCTTCTGCTGCGCCACCCATTCCGGTCCAATCATCCACACCGTCAGCTATGCCGTGAGCTGCGGCATCCCGCTGGTCGCGGCGGTGACGATCTACAGCATCGAGGGTTTTGCCGGTCTCGGCGGGCGCATCGCCTTCGGCCTGATGGGCGACCGTTTCGGGGCCAAGCGCGTGCTGGTCTCAGGGCTGCTGCTCCAGGCGTTCGGCGCGCTCGCCTACGTCTTCGCCCATCAGCTCGCGACCTTCTACGCCGTCGGCGCGGTGTTCGGCTTCATCTATGCCGGCACCATGCCGCTCTACGCCGTGCTGATACGCGAGAACTTTCCGCTGCGGATGATGGGCACGGTGATCGGCGGCACGGCGATGGCCGGCAGCCTCGGCATGGCGACGGGCCCGCTCGCCGGCGGCCTGATCTACGACGCCTTCTCCAGCTACGCCTGGCTCTACATCGCTTCCTGGGCGATGGGCTTGGGTGCCTTCCTGATGGCGATGAATTTCAGGCCGTTTGCGAAGCCGCAAGGCGAGGTGGCGCCGGCGGCGGCGTAGGTTCGACATCGAGGCGCAAGGTCAGAGCTGCGCCTCGATCGCGGTCTTGTCGATCACCGACCAGACCTGCCGGATCTTGTCGTTGCCGAATTCGTAGAACACGTTCTCGCAAAACGACACGCGCCTTCCGTTGACGGCAAGCCCAAGGAACGTCCCGACCGGCGTGCAATCGAACTTCAGTCGTGCCGCGATGCGCGGTGGATCGATGATGAGCATCTCGATGTGGAATTGCAGGTCGGGTATCTCCCGAAAATCCTGCTCCAGCATCGCGCGGTAGCCGGACAGGCCGAGCGGACGGGCATTGCGGGCGACCTCATCATGCACGAACTGGCCGAGCGCCGGCCAATCCTGCCGGTTCAGGCAGGCGATGTAGGCACGGTAGATGCCGGCGAGCTCTTCTTTCTCCATACCGGCTCCTTCCGGTTCACGCGCGCCGCGGCAGATGCTCGATCAGCGCGCGCAGCTTCGGTGCGACGTTGCGGCGGCTCGGGTAGTAGAGATAGAATCCGGCGAAGCAGGGGCAATAGTCCTCCAGGATCGGCACCAGCTCGCCGCGCGCGATCGCGGGGCGAAAGCTCGCCTCCATGCCGAAGGTGATGCCGGCTCCGGCCACCGCCAGCTTGATCATCAGCGCCATGTCGTTGGTCGTGATCTCGGGCGCGACCGCGACGCTGAATTCTTTGCCGCCGTCGGCAAACTCCCAACGATAGGGGACAACGTTCGGCGCCGGACGCCAGCCGATACAGCGAAAGGACGCAAGCTCGGACGGATGCGAGGGCACGCCGAAGCGGTCGCGGAAATTCGGCGCGCAGACGGCGAGCTGGCGTTCCTCTCCGGCGATCGGCACCGCAATCATGTCCTGCTCGATGACCTCGCCAAGGCGGACGCCGGCGTCATAGCCGGCGGCGACGATGTCGAATTCCGCATCCGTCACGGTGATGTCGAGCTGCACCTCCGGGTTCGCGTCGGCGAAGTCCGCAAGAAAGCGCCCCGAGAGAAAATGCTCGGCGATCGAGGAGACGGCGAGGCGTAGCAAACCGCGCGGCCGCCCACGTAGTGCCTCGGTGCCGTCGAGCGCGGCGCGCATGTCCGCGATCGCAGGCGCGACCTCCGCATGCAGCCGCTCGCCGGCTTCGGTCAGGCTGACGCTGCGGGTGGTGCGCTGGACCAGCGCGATGCCGAGCGTTTCCTCCAGCCGCCGGATTGTCTGGCTCACCGCCGAGCGGGTTACGCCGAGACGGTCGGCGGCGGCGCGGAAATTCCGCTCTTCGGCGACCAGCGCAAAGACGGCGAGGGCGTTGAGGTCTGGTTCCATCGGTTAGCGTAGCTTGTCAGTGTGGTTAGGGATCGTCGTCTTATCACAGCGATGGCGCCGGTCCATCTTCCCGCAATCACTCCGAAAGCAACGGGAAGAACCCTCATGCCAATCGACAAAGTCATTCTCATCACCGGCGCCTCCAGCGGTATCGGCGCCGGCATTGCCCGCGAGCTGGCCGCGGCCGGCGCGAAGATTCTGCTCGGCGCGCGGCGCACCGACCGTCTGAATGCGCTTGCGGCCGAGTTGAACGGGCGGGGCGGAACGGTGCTCGCGCATCCACTCGACGTCACCGACCGCGCCAGCGTTGCCGCCTTTGCCGACGCAGCGCGCGGGGTCTGGGGCCGCGTCGACGTCATCGTCAACAATGCCGGCGTGATGCCGCTGTCGCTGATGGCCTCGCTCAAGGTCGAGGAGTGGGACCGGATGGTCGACGTCAACATCAAGGGCGTGCTCTACGGCATCGCCGCCGTGCTGCCGGAGATGGTGGCGCGCGGGTCCGGCCAGATCGTCAACATCGCCTCGATCGGCGCGCTGAGCGTGTCGCCGACGGCAGCCGTCTACTGCGCCACGAAATATGCGGTGCGGGCGATCTCGGATGGCCTGCGCCAGGAGCACGACAATATCCGCGTCACCTGCATCCATCCCGGCGTGGTCGAAAGCGAGCTTGCCGGCACTATCACCGATCCCGTGGCCGCCGAGGCGATGAAGGCGTATCGGGCGATTGCGCTTCAGCCAGACGCCATCGCCCGCGCGGTGCGCTTCGCCATCGAGCAGCCCGATGACGTCGACGTCAACGAGATCGTCGTGCGGCCGACGCGGACGAGGTGACGATACCCATCCGCATCAGATGCGCTTCTCGAAAAACAGGTCCGGGTAGGGATCGTCATTGTAGCGTGGGATCTCGCGCCAGCCCGTTGTGCGGTAGAGCTGGCCGGCTTCGGGCAGCGCGCTGTTGGTGTCGAGCCGCAGCAGCGTGATGCCGAGTTCGCGTGCGGCGCTCTCGGCCCCGTCCATCAGGCGCCGGCCGAGCCGCAATCCGCGCGCGGCGGGCGCGACCCACAGCCGCTTGATCTCGGCATAGCCGTGATCGGTTCCCTTCAGGCCGACGCAGCCGATCGGCAGCGTGTCCGACATCGCGACGATGAAGCTGCCGCGCGGGCGGCGCATGTCCTTGGCGTCGGGGTCGCGCGACAGCGAAACGTCGAAGCCCTGCTTGAAGCGGCGGCCGAGCTCGGCATAATACTCGCCGAGGCAGTAACGCGCTTGCTCGCTTTGCGGATCCATCTCCTCCAGCGCAACACGCTCGCGCGTCAATGCGGACGCGATCAGGTCCATCGCCGCCAGCATCGTCTCGGCCTGCGAATGCTGCGCGAGCAAGCCCTCGGCCTGCGTGTTCGACAGCGCCTCATAGGCTGCGAACTCGCGCCGGCCCGCACGCGTCAATGTCGCGACCCGGCGGCGGGCATCGTCCTCATGCGCGGCGGTCTCGACCAGGCCGTCCTCTTCCAGGCTGCGCAGCAGCCGGCTCATCAAACCGGAATCGAGGCCGAGATAGTCGCGGATATCGGCCACGTCCGAACGCCCGTGCCCGATCGCATTGAGCACGCGCGCCGCGCCGAGCGGGCGGCCGCGCCCAAGAAAAGAGGTATCGAGCGCGCCGACGGCGGAGGTGACGGCACGGTTGAAACGACGAACGCGGGAAACGGGGTCGAGCACGATGTCTGACTTTAGTCAGATATCGTGGTCTGTCAATCGGGCGGGAGCTGATCGGGCTGGATGCTAGGTTTCCGGGCGGATCAGCTTGATGTCCTGGTCGGCGGCCCATCCGGCAACATCCTCGCGCTTCAGGGCGGTTGCCATCAGATCCGGGAACTGATCCGGCGTGCAGGCGAACACGGGAATGCCGAGACTTGCGACCTTCGCAGACAGCGCGGGATTATAAGAGGGGTGGCCGGTGTCGGTCAGCGCCAGCAGGACGATCACGTTGATGCCGCGCGTCGCGAGCCGCGCCAGCCGGTCGACCAGCGCGTCCGCATCGCCGCCCTCATAGAGGTCGGTGATCAGGATCAGATGCGCTTTCGCCGGCCGTTCGATGCGTTCCTCGCAATAGGCGACGGCGCGGTTGATGTCGGTGCCGCCGCCGAGCTGGACGCCGAACAGCACCTCGACGGGATCGGCGAGCTCTTCGGTCAGGTCGACGATCGCGGTGTCGAAACAGATGAGCTTGGTTGTGACCACCGGCAGCGAGGCCATCACCGCCGCAAAGATCGAGGCATAGACGACGGAGGTTGCCATCGACCCCGACTGGTCGACGCACAGAGTAACCTCTTCGAGATCGACGATGCGACGCTGCTGGCGCAGGAAGCCGATCAGCCGTTCGGGCACCACGGTGCGGTGCTCGGCCTGGTAGTGGCGCAGATTGGCCTTGATGGTGCGCGGCCAGTCGATGTCGGCAAAGCGCGGGCGATGGGTGCGCAGCGAGCGGTTCAAGGCGCCGCGGACCGCGTCCGCGGTGCGCCGCTCGAGCCGTTCCATCAGCTCGGCCACCACCTTGGCGATGACGATGCGGGCGGTGTCCTTGGTCTTCTCCGGCATCACGCCGCGCAGTGCGACGAGATCGGCGATCAGGCTCACATCCGCCTCGACGGTCGCAAGGAATTCAGGCTCGAGCAGCATCTGGCGCAGGCCCTTGCGCTCGAAGGCATCTTTCTGGACCACCTGCACCACGGGCGCGGGGAAGAACTCCCTGATGTCGCCGAGCCATTTTGCGACGCGCGGCGCCGAGCCGCCGAGCCCGCCGCGGCCCTTCCTCGGCGCCTCGTCGCCGTCGCCATAGAGCGCCGTCAGCGCCTCGGACATGCGGCGATCGCTGGCGGACAGGGCGGGGCCGTTCTCGGCGCCTTCCGCGTCGACGCCGAGGGCGAGCGTCCAGCGGCGGCTGCGTTCATCGGCTTCGCTCATCGCGCAGCTCCCGAGGTGAGAAGTTCGAGCACGCGGGCCTGATGCGCGGGCCAGATCTCGCCTGCGCCGGCGAGCAGCCGATACCCTTTGGCGGCATCGGTGCTGCGCGCGAACAGCGCGTCCATCAATCGCCTGCGCTCGGTTCGGTCCAGCGCCGAGAAGACGCGGCGGAACAGCGGCAGGCTCGCGGTGAAGGCATCCTCGTCCAGCGTCATCAACCAGGCGTCGACGGCGC
This sequence comes from Bradyrhizobium genomosp. III, assembly GCF_000261705.1. NCBI lineage: Bacteria > Pseudomonadati > Pseudomonadota > Alphaproteobacteria > Hyphomicrobiales > Nitrobacteraceae > Bradyrhizobium > Bradyrhizobium genomosp. III. The sequence continues at coordinate 33,929 of NZ_AJQF01000020.1, forward strand.
CGCGCAGCGTTGCATCGTGGATCAGCCGCTGGCCGGCGCCCTCGAAGAAGCCTTCAAAGAAGCCGGCGGCTTCCGCCACGGGTGTGCCGGGCGAGAGCATCCGCGTCAGCAGGTCTGCCGCGTGATCGGCGGTCAAGAGCTCGGCCTCGTAGAGCAGCCGGGCCGCGGTGCCGGCGATCAACCGGGTCGCCTGATCATCGTTCAGCAGCGCGCTCAGCGCATCGCGCCAGCTGGCGACGATTTCGGGCTCGATCTGGGCAAGCTGGATCGCGGCGTCGGCTGCGAGCAGCGCGCCGCGCAGCTTGGCCGCCGCGGGTCCATCCAGATTGCGCGCGGCATAGGGCAAAGCGAGTGCGGCCTGCACCACGATGCGCGGCATCAGCGCCGCCAGATGCTCGACCGTGCCGGCGCGCGCCTCGCCATAGCGCAGGATGTCGGCCATCGGCGGCAACGCACCAAGCAGAGACTGTCCGTCGCTGGTCAGCGCCGCCTTGGTCTCCAGCGCCGCGATGCCGAACGCGGTGGCACGGGACAGGTCGGCGATCATGGCGTTGCGCACCAGCGTCGCGAGCGGAGCCAGCTCGGCTTCCTTGCTCATCGCTTCGATCAGGCGTCCGCCGGCAGCCTCGGCGATGGTCGAACCGTGGAGCAGATTCTCCACGAGCCTGACTGCGAATTCCGGCTCCCAGCGCAACTGCCAGTTCTCGCGAAACGTACCGCGGCTGCGGCCCGCATCGGTCAGCCGTCCCCAGGGCACGTCGAGCGCGTTCAGCCGGTGCAGCAGCGTGGAGCGCATCAGCCCGCTTTCGCTGCGCAGATCGAGCGTCAGCGGCCGATCGAGCGCCTCCGGCTTGAGCCGCGTCGCCTTCTGCTGCCGCTGGAGATCTTCGAGCAGCGGCGCGAGCGGTGTTGTCGCTGGAATCGCGCCGACACCTGCGCCGATCAGCAGCTCGGCCGAAATGTCGTCCCACATGGCGCGTTCGCCGTTGCAGAGGCAGGCGATCGCCGCCTCGCGCAGCTCCGCGAAACCCGGCGCGGGGCGGCCGCGCAGCGCCGCAAGCGCCGTGCCCAGCCGCTGCGCCTCGATGACCGAGGCGGTCGAGACGAAATGGCCGCGATCGCGCAGCACGCGGGTCGCCTTGGCAAGCCACTCCGCGGCACGATCGCGCTCGCGCGTGTCCCAGACATGAGCGCACCATCCCGGCGCCACCACGCCCGCGCCATAGCCGCTCGCGCGCGCCAGACGCGGCGCGGTCCAGGGCGCCCAGGTCGCCTTGATCTTCGTCTTCGGCCGGCCCTTGAGCAATTCGCGATCCGCAGCAAGGCTGCGACGCTCGGCGAGTGCCGGCACGTGCCAGGCGCCGCAGACGACCGCGATGGCGCCATCGTGGTCCTTTGCCGCCTTCGCGATCTCGATCCGCATATGCGCCTCGCGCGCGGCCTCGCGGGCCGATAGCGATTTCTCGTCTGCGCGCAGCGCCGTCATCGCATCGGCAACGGCGGCGAAGATCGGGCCCGTTGCAGGGTTTTCCTCGATGACGTCGGACCACCAGGACTCGCCGTCGTCATAGCCTGCGGCGGTGGCGAGCGCCCCGATCGGGTCGTGGCTGACTGGATCGGCCTCCGCCCTTGCAGCAATCTCCTCCGCAATGTCGCCGTCGGTGGCACCCAGCCGGTCCGATGCCGGCAGGTCGATGAAGCGCAGGGTCGCGCCGTGGCGCACCGCCCAGCGTGCGGCCTGGTATTCCGGCGAATAGTCGGCGAAGGGGAAGAAGCTGGCGTTGGCCGGATTGTCCTCGGCGTAGGTGAGCAGCGCCACCGGCGTCACCATGTCGGGATCGGCGAGCATGGGTAGTAGCTCCGATGCATCCGCCGGGCCCTCGATCAGCACCGCGACCGGCTTCAGCGCGTCGAGCGCTTCCACCAGCCGCCGCGCGGAGCCGGGACCGTGATGCCGGATGCCGAAGAGGGAGACCTGGTCTGCCATCGCTCGCGCCGCGCTGTCAGATCCGGTCGGTCAGCGAAGCATAGTAGCCTTCGAAGCCACGCCGCTTCTTCAGCACGGTCTCGAGATACTCGCCGAGCACGGCCGTATCCTGCACCGGATCCTTCACGACGGCGCCGATCATGTTGCTGGCGAGTGTTTCCGGCGTCAGCTTGCCGTCGTTGAAGAAGGTCGCCTGGCTGATGCCGCCGATCATCACCGCGATCGCTTCGGCTGTCGACAGCCCGCCCGAGGGCGACTTCAGCGCGATCTTGCCGTCCTCGGTCGAGCCCGAGCGCAGCTCACGGAAGATCGAAACGACGCGCGCGACCTCGTCGGCGACGTTCTTCGGTGCCGGCAAATCGAGATTCTCAGCCATCTCGCCGACACGCTTGACGATGATCGCCACTTCCTCCTCGGCGCTGTCGGGCAGGGGCAGCACGACGACGTTGAAGCGGCGCTTGAGCGCGGACGACAATTCGTTGACGCCCTTGTCGCGGTTGTTGGCGGTGGCGATGATGTTGAAGCCGCGCTGGGCATAGACGGCAGTGTTGAGCTCAGGAACCGGCATCATCTTTTCCGACAGCACCGTGATCAGCGTGTCCTGCACATCGCTGCCCATCCGCGTCAGTTCCTCGAAACGGCAGAGCTTGCCGCCCTCCATCGCACGCATCAGCGGCGTAGGGACCAGCGCTTCGCGGCTCGGCCCGTGCGCGAGCAATTGGGCATAGTTCCAGCCGTAGCGGATCTGGTTCTCGTCGGTCCCGGCCGTGCACTGGATCACGAGTGTGGAGTCGCCGGTGATGCCCGCGGCGAGGTGCTCGGAGACCCACGATTTGGCGGTGCCGGGCACGCCCAGCAGCAATAATGCGCGATCGGTCGCAAGGGTTGCAACGGCGGTCTCGATCAGCCGCTTGTCTCCGACATATTTCGGCGTGATCACGCTCCCGTCGGCAGCCTTTCCGCCCATCAGGTAAGTCACCACTTGCCGCGGCGAGAGCGCCCAGCCCGGCGGACGATGCCCGTCGCCCGCGGCAAGCGCCTTCAATTCGGCGGCATAGCTGTCCTCGGCGGGCAAGCGCAGTTTCTCGCTCATGGTTTCGCTCCATTGTCGTCCAACGCGGCGTTGAGCCGCAGCATGTCGAGGCGCGGGTCTCCTTGCAGGAGGCCCGCAGCCGTCAGTCGTTGCAGTGATTGTCGCGCGCCGTCTCGCGAGGCGAGAAGGCCGAGCGCGTGAAGCTCCGGGACCTGATCGCCGGGCCTCGCGTCATCGCGATGAAGCGCGGCGAGCAGGGTCTTGCCGGCGGGCGCGGAGAGCGGATCGTCCAGCCGTGCCGCTGCGCCTGCGAGTTGTCGGGCCAGTTCGAAGCTGATGCCGTGGGTGCGCAGCGCCGCCTCGGCATGCCCTGTGCGTTCGGCGGGCGCAAGGCGTGGCGCGAGCGCGGCAACGAGGCCAGTGGCATCACGTTCACCGACGGCATCCGCCGCTTGCGCGACCAGCGCATCCGTCCCGGTCGCGACGATCAGGTTGATCAATGACATGTCGGCGGCGTGGTCCAGGTTCCAGTCCCAGGCGGCGATCAGCTCCTGCGGCGCAAGCCCCAGCGCTGAGGAAAACGAGGCGAGGTCGGCGCCGTCGAACAGCGCCTTGCGGCGTTGCACTTGCGCCGGCGTCTTGAGTGGTTCGGCCTGGACCACGCGCGAGCGGCGTAGCAGCCCCTTGGTCTTGACCGAAAAGAAGCCGGCAAGTTCGGCGACGTCCTCGCCGGCCGCAGGGCCTCGGCCAAGACGCGCGAGCAGCGAGGCCGCAAGCGCCTTGACCTTGGGGGCGCGATCGTCGGCCGCGATGCGTTCGAGAAAAGGGATGTCGTCGTCGGAAAGCCGCTCCGACAGCAGCAACAGCAGGCGCAAACGTGCGTCGGCAGTCTCGCTCGCGAGCTTGGCCTCGAGCACCGCGCGTGCGGCGGACGGGTCGCGCCGCCTGAGTTCGGTCAGTGCCGCCTTGCGCGCAGCGGGCCAGAAATCGTCCCAGTTCTCGGCCGTGAGGCTGTCGTTGGTTTGCCGGGCGGCGCCGTCGGAGTCCGCAATCGTCGCCCAGTCGCGCCAGCTGGCATAGACGTCCGGCGGGTCGTCATCGTCGGCTGCC
>NZ_AJQF01000021.1:0-55265 GCF_000261705.1 Bradyrhizobium genomosp. III
AGCCGCGCGCCGCGAGGAAGTGGACGAGTTCGGTTGCCGCCTGCGCCTGTTTCTTCGCCGCGAGGATCCGGCGCACGAGCGGACGCAGATCTTCGGGCACCGTCGGCAGTGCAAGCGTCGGGATATCGGGCAGGACGCGGAGCACTGAAGCCGGCTCCATCGTCACCGAGGTGCCGAGAAACTGGCCGGAAAGCGCAAGCAGCCGCAATTCCGCTTCGGCGGGATCCTCGCCGAGTTCGGTACGCCAGAACGTGGCTGCGGGCGCGGCCGCGGATCCCATGGTCCAGCGCGTGAGGACCGCGCCCATCGCATCAAGGATCGTCTCGGCCCTGGTTGCCTCAGTCATGGCCGCCGATCCGCCCCCAAGGGGTCTGCGCGGCGAGGATCGCGAGCCGATTGCCCGACCAGATCGCGGCGGTGCGCGCGAGATCGGTGCCGCACAGAATGCCATTGACCTCGGAGGCCACCGGCAGCGTCGCGAGGCCATCGGCCGATCGCCACCATGTGTGTCCGGCAGCGTCGCGCGCGATGCGCCCGTGCGGCAGCAGCAGCGGAATGTCGATCACCCAGGGCTCTGCCAGCAACGGTCGCGTCAACGCCTCGGAGAGTGTGCCATCCGGCGCGGGCCATGCCGGCGGCGGCATCTCGTGCGTGGCGTCGCGCCGGACGAGCAGGGCGCGAAGCGGCTGCGCCGACGGATAGAAGACGAGCTCGCCATGAAAGCGCTCGCCGGGCGTGAAGACCGAACCGCGCCTTCCCGCGCTTGCCGGGAAAAAATCGAGCAGCATTGCGAAGCGTGGGCCGGCCGCGGCGAGGTTGAGCAGCCATGTCGTCTGTGACACCAACCCGTCACGGCGCGTCTGCACCTGCTCGGCAAGCACCTCCCAATCCGCATCGACCCGTAGCGCATCTGGATCGGCCAGCACCGTCTCGCGCGTCTCCGATGCGGCGACCGCGCGCCGGATCGCGGTATTGCGCGGGGTGGCGCGGAAGGCGCGCGCGAGCAGAACGAGCTTGCCGAGCTCGACCACGGAACCGCGCGGACGGTCGCCTGCGGAGAGCGCGAGGAGGCGGGACGGCAGCTCGTCGATCCGGCCGGCGAGCACCGCGGCCTTGCCATCGACAAGCCGCGCCGCGATCCGCCGGCATCGCGCCGTGGCATCATCGATGAAGCCTGACAATCCCATGCGAAGCTGGTCGCCGATCCATTGATCGAGCGCATCCAGCGCATCGAAAATGGCGCGCTCGGTCTCTTCGTTACGTTTGGCTAACTGGGCCTCGCGCCGCGCCACGTCCTTCGGGTCGTCTGCGACCTCAGGCTCGGCGGCGCGCGCGGCACCCAGATCCTTGTCGCCGCCGGGCGGCGCATTGGTTGCAGGCTTTGCCGCGGACGGGCCGCGCCTGCGGCCGAGCCAATCGCTGACCCAGGCCGGCGTGTCGGCGGGCGTGAACGGCACCACCGCTTCTGCATTCAGCCACAACAGGCCGAGCACATGCTTGCAGGGGAATTTGCGCGAGGGGCAGGTGCACTTGTTGCCGAGGTCGCGCAGATCGGCCATCACGCGGTACGGATTAGCGCCGGAGCCCGCGCATTCGCCCCAGATCAGCGCGGCATCACGGCTCATGCCGACACCGGACCATTTGGCGGGCTTGGCGAGGCCGGCGGCGGCCTTGAGTGAGGATTGATCGGTAGCGAGTTGCTCGACCGCCTTCAGATCAATCGCCACGCCGATGCCCTAAATCGAATCCAGAAGCGGCAGTATAACGGGGAACAATGAAAGCTCAATGTCGCCGCGAGCGATCCCTGTGCTGCACGCGGGAATGGTCATGATCGCTCCGGTGAGGCGAGCCCGAGTTCCTTGCGTGTCTTCCGCGTCAGCTTTGCCGCGATCAGCGCGTGCGCCTGCGCCAGATACAGGATGAGCTCGGCATCGGGTAAGGCGTTGTTGCTGACGAGTTGCACCCATTTGGCGCGCGCCAAATACGGCGCAGGCCGGGCCAGGCCGTGCTCGATCAGCATGGCGTAGGCCATGTTCGCGGTCTTGAACATGTAGCCGCCGGAGCGCGCGGCAAAGCCGCCGCCGAGCGCGAACATCTTGCCGCCGACCTTGAAGACGGAGGTGCCCTCCCATTGCACCACCTTGGTGACGGCGGGCAGGCCCAGGCAGCGGGTTTCGAAGGATTTGGGTGTCATTGCCGGAGCGATAGCAGGTTGCGCGCGGCTTGCAACGTGCATGCTGACGGCCTCGCGGAGAGACGCTCGATTGTTTCGCTTGGTTCGCACGGCAAGGGCGAAGTTGATGCCGTGTGCCGCCCTTTGTGAGTTGTGCCGGCGCCGCAGGCCGCTACCATGTGCCAACTGCCGTGGAACACGGCAGCGAGCACAAGCGGAGGCGACATGAGCGGACAGGAGCGCAAGGTGAAGGGATCGGACCTGTTTGTCGCGGCGCTCGAGAACGAAGGTGTCGATCGCATCTTCGGCGTTCCCGGCGAAGAGAATCTCGATCTCGTGGAATCGCTCCGCACCTCCAAGATCGAGCTGGTCCTGACCCGTCACGAGCAGGCCGCCGCCTTCATGGCCGCCACGCATGGGCGGTTGACCGGCAAGCCCGGCGTTTGCCTCTCGACGCTCGGGCCCGGCGCGCTCAATCTGTCAACGGGGGCCGCCTATGCGCATCTCGGCGCGATGCCGATGATCCTGATCACCGGCCAGAAGCCGATCATGAGCAGCCGACAAGCGCGCTTCCAGATCGTGGACGTGGTCGCGACCATGAAGCCATTGACGAAGCTGTCGCGGCAGATCGTCAGCGCCTCCAGCATTCCGACCGTGGTGCGCGATGCCTTTCGCGTCGCCATGGAGGAGCGGCCGGGGCCGGTGCATCTCGAATTGCCCGAGGACATCGCGGGTGACGAAGTGCCTGATGTTCCCGTGATCCCGGTCCATCCGATCGAAATCCCGGTCGCTCATCGCACCGCGCTCGACCGCGCCGCCGAGATGATTCTGTCGGCGAGACATCCGCTGGTCATGATGGGCGCCGCGACCAGCCGGCCGCGCGCGACCCACGGTATCGCCAGCTTCGTGCGGCGGACCGGCATTCCGTTCTTCACCACGCAGATGGGCAAGGGCACCGTGCCCGGCGGTACCAATCTCTACATGGGGACCGCCGCGCTGTCCGAACGCGACTACGTTCATGACGCGATCGATGCCGCCGACCTGATCATTGCGATCGGTCACGACCCGATCGAGAAGCCGCCCTTCATCATGGGGCCGTCAGGCCCGAAGGTCATTCACGTCAGCTACACGTCGGCCAGTGTGGAGCTGGTCTATTTTCCCGACGCGGAGGTCATTGGCGACGTCGGCCCCAGCCTGGAGCTGCTCGCCGACCGGCTCGAAGGCAAGCTGCCGCAAGCCGCGTCGCTGCTGCCGCTGCGCGAGAAGATTCTCGGCCACATCGCCGACCGCGCCACCGAGGCGCGCTGGCCGCCGACGCCGCAGCGGATCGTGCACGACATCCGGCAGGTGATCCCGGAGAACGGCATCGTCGCGCTCGACAACGGCATGTACAAGATCTGGTTCGCGCGCAACTACCGCACCCGCGTCGCCAACACGCTGCTGCTCGACAATGCGCTGGCGACCATGGGCGCAGGTCTGCCGTCGGCGATGATGGCCGCGATGCTCTATCCCGATCGCCGCGTGCTCGCGGTCGCGGGCGACGGCGGCTTCATGATGAACAGCCAGGAGATGGAGACCGCCGTTCGCCTCAAGCTCAACCTCGTCGTGCTGGTGCTGGAGGATAACGCCTACGGCATGATCCGCTGGAAGCAGGCCGTCGATCATTTCGCCGATTACGGCATGACCTTCGGCAATCCCGATTTTGTCCTCTACGCGAAGGCTTATGGAGCGAAGGGGCATCGGGTCGAGAGCATCGACAGCTTTGGCCCGACGCTGGATGCCGCTTTCAAAGAGGGCGGCGTGCATCTGGTCGTGATCCCGATCGACTATTCGGAGAACGTGCGGGTGCTCGTGGACGAGCTGCGGGCCCGTGAGAAGGCAAAGGGGTGATGTTTGGTCTCGTGCCCCGGACGCAGCGCAGCGCTTCTTCAGCGTTGCGCTGCAGAGCCGGGGCCCATGCGTCAGCCACCTTCGCCGCCTCCTGGGTCCCGGCTCTGCGCAGCAGCGCAAAAGCGTTGCAGCGCTTCCGGGACACGAGAGGGGCTTGTCTGGAGAGACTCGATCACCCACACTCCCAAATACCGAACAAGCACAGGACAACAAAATGACTCGTGTTCGCTGCGTCACCGAGATGGGTATGGGCGTCGATGTCCACGGCAGGGACGCCACCAAGGCGGCCAAGCGCGCGGTGTCGGATGCCATCAGGCACTCGAGCCTCGGCTTCTTCCGGATGATCGGCAAGACCGCGAACGACATGTTCGTCGACGTCACGATCGCGGTACCCAATCCGGAAGCCGTCGACAAGGAGGCTGTGGCCAAGGAGCTTCCTTACGGCACCGTGACCGTCACCGCGGTCAAGGGCGGGCTGGAGATTCCCTCGGCGACCGAAGTGGCCAACGATCCCATCCTCATCGCCAATGCAGCTGTCATCGTCAGCTTCGACAAGGACTAGACCGGTGTCCGACAGCGATGAGGCGCTGCTCGATCGTCCGATCTGGAGCGCGCTGACGACCAGCCACAAGCATCTGGCCGAGGGCGGGCCGCGGGCGCTGCGCTATCCCGTCGACATGACGCCGTTTGCCGACATGGTCGACATGTCCGCGGCAAGCTTTGCCGCGCTCGGTGATCTGCTGTCGGGTTCGCAGGTCGCAGCATTGTTCACGCCGGATCCGGTTGACGTCCCCGCCGGTTTCAAGGTCGTGATCGCCGGGCCTTGCGAGCAGATGATCGGCTCGCCCGCGGTCAGTCCGCTCCGCGATGCCGAGATCGTCACTCTGGGGGCCGACGACGTCCCTGCCATGATGGCATTGACGGAGCTGACGAAGCCCGGTCCGTTCGCGCGGCGCACCCACGAGCTTGGTACGTTCCTCGGCATTCGCGCCGGGGGACAATTGGTCGCGATGACCGGCGAGCGCATGAAGCCGGGCAAGTTCACCGAGGTGACGGCCGTGTGCGTGCATCCCGACTATCGCGGCCGCGGCTATGCGCAAGCGCTGCTTGCGGCCGTCGCGCGCGGGATCGAGGCGCGCGGGGAAATTCCGTTCCTCCACGTGTTTTCGAGCAACGCGTCGGCGATCGCGCTGTACCAGCGACAGGGCATGCGCATCCGCCGTTGCCTGCACGTCACAGCGTTCATGAGGGAAGAATAGGCGCCCTCGGGGGCGCCCTTCATTTCCTCCCGATTTTCGCTATATCCGTCCCAACCACAATTTGGGGGAAGTAAATGGACGCCAGAACGACCGATTTTTCCGCCGCACGGACGGCGATGCAGCGCTACGTCGATCAGGAGATCATTCCGGGCGCATCCTGGGCCGTGCTGCGCGGGGGCGAGGTGGTCGACCAGCAATGCGTCGGTTTTGCTGACCGCGAAGCTAAGACCGCGCTTCGTCCCGACCATATCTACCGCGCGTTCTCCAACACCAAGATCTTCGTCACTTGCGCGATCATGCTGCTGGTTGAGGAAGGCCGCATCGGCCTAGATGACCCGATCGAGACATTCCTGCCGCAGCTCGCCGGTCGCAAGGTGCTGAAGCCGGGCGCCTCGAGCCTTGCCGATGTCGAGCCGGCGAAGAATTCGATCACGATCCGCCAGCTCCTGACCCACACCTCCGGCCTCAGCTACGGCATCTTCGATCCCGGCACGGTGCTGTTCAAGGCCTACAACGAGGCGCGCGTACTCAATCCGCTGACACCACTCGCCGACATGATCGACCAACTCGCCGATCTGCCGCTGTCTTATCATCCCGGCACGAGCTGGGAATATTCGGTCGCCACCGACGTGCTCGGCCGTGTCGTGGAGGTCGTCTCCGGTAAGCCGCTCGACGCTTTTCTGAAGGCGCGCATCTTCGACCCGCTCGGCATGACCGATACCGGCTTCCATGTTCCGGATGCGCAGCAGGGCAGGCTGGTTGCGCTCTACAATGGCGCCGACGTGCTCGACCCCATGAAGCCCGGGCTCACGCGCGCCGACAATCTGCCGTTTCCGCAAGCCTATCGACGGCCGTTCCCGCGGCTCTCGGGCGGCGGCGGTCTGGTCTCGACCCTGCCCGACATGCTCGCGCTGGTCCGCGCGCTGCTGCCCGGTTCGGATGCGCTGCTGAAGCCGGAGACGCTGCGGCAGATGATGACGAACCAGCTCCCGGCAGGGCAGACCATCCGCTTCGCCAATCTCGGCCCGATCCCCGGCAAGGGCTTTGGCCTCGGCGGCGCGGTTACCTTCGCGCCGACGCCGTTTGATCCGCGGAACTCGACCGGGGAATTCCAGTGGGGCGGGCTTGCCGGCACGCATTGGTGGATCTGTCCGCAGGCCAATACCGCGGGGGTCCTGATGGCCCAACGTTACATGGGCTTCTGGAATCCGTTCTTCTTCGAGTTCAAGCGCCTGGCCTATCAGGCCGTCGGAGGCTGACCCGCGAAAAAAATTACGCGCCCCGCGAATCCTTTCCGGCCGGCGCGCCCTCTTGATGGTCGAGGCAATTTGCCTCGGCTCAACTCGGAGGATGCGATGGCATTTTACAGGAAGAACATCGGCGGCTTGCACCAGGCAGTGCGGATCGCCTCGGGAGTCGCGGTGGTGGTTGCGGCATCCGTTTATCTGGCCGGCCCGACGGCGTGGCTGGTCGCGCTGGGTGGCGCCGGCTTCGCGCTGACCGGCCTTGTCGGCTATTGCCCGATGTGCGCGATGGCGGGGATCGGGAGAGGAGGGGTGTCGTGAGTGCGGCGGCGATCTCGCCGAACCTGTTCGAAGCGGCGCGGCTCGGCGATCCCCACGCGATCGCCTCGCTGCTCGAGACGGCGCAGCCGGATATCCGCCGCTACGCCCGCGCGACCTGCCGCAGCTCGGCGGATGCCGAGGATGCGGCGCAGGAGGCGCTATGGATCCTGTTCCGCCATGTCGGCACCATCCGCTCGCTGCTGGCGTTTTCGGCCTGGCTGTTCAGCGTGGTCCGCCGCGAATGCCTGCGGTTGGCGCGCAAAGCAGGCCTCGCGCGGCCTATCGATGAGAGCGAGGCGGAAGCGCTGCTGCTGACGCGCCCTGAAGCCGATCTGCGACTCGACGTGGCTGCGGCCTTCGAGGCACTGCCGCCGCATTATCGCGACGTCGCGCTGATGCGCGACGTCAAGGAAATGACCATCGAGGAAATCGCCGTCGCGCTCGGCGCGTCCCGGCAGACCGTAAAGGCCCGGCTGCACCGCGCTCGCGCCCTGATGCGCGAATATCTGACGAGATGAAACGTGAGCGCCGTTCCTGCAACATCGAGGTGGCAGCTTGGGGTGAACGAACTTCGGCAGCGGCGGCGTCGCGCGCGTGAATAACTATCTCGGCATCGACGGATTTCGTTTCGGCTGGGTCGCGGCCTGGATCGGCGAGCGCGGCGATCATGGCTTCGACTATTCGCCGGGCCTGACGCGTTTGCTCGCGTTGCCGCATGTGCGTGCGATGATCGACATGCCGATCGGATTGAATCCGGCCGGCTATCGCCTGTGCGACCTGCGAGCGCGCGAGCTGATTGGCCCCGCCGTGTTTCTCGGTGCGCGCCGCGATCTCTGGACGTTCACCGACATGGCCGAGGCCAACCGTTACTACTGGGCGCATGAAGGCAAGGGCAGGGGCGTGTCAGCGCAGCTCTGGAATATCAGGGACAAGATCAGGGAGGTCGACGAGATCATGACTCCGGCGCGGCAGGCAACGACCGGCGAAGCGCATCCGGAATTGGTGTTCTGGAATCTCGCAGGGCGAGTCCGGCTTGCGAAGAAGGCATCCGCGCTCGGCCGCAAGCAGCGCGTCGCGCTGCTGGCGCAACGCGGCTTTACGCGCTTGCCGAAATGGCTGACGCAGCGACATGGCACCGGCATCGGCCGCGACGATCTCATCGACGCCTGTGCCTGCGCCATCGCGGCGCGCGACAGCACGCAACGTGTCGGCGGGGAGGAGACCGATCCGCGCGGACTGCGTATGGAGATCAATTATTGAGGCTGCCAGCCCATGATATGGAAATCGGGAAAAAGTGGCAATTTATTTGACCTATGCGGGAACTGTCGATGGCGGGTCCGCGTTCCCCGTGTGGACCGATGACAGAGAAGCTCGTGCGATGAGGGATGTCAGTCAATTCGCGACCGCAATGCTTGCGCTCGTCTTCACCAGCGCGTTGCTCGTCACCGGACAGCTCTTCATCAAGCAGCGCGCACAGCGCGATGTGATTTACGCCACCAGTCATTTGCTGCGGCCCTTGTGATCTCATCCCCGTGCGGGAAATGATGTGACCGCTCGACCTTGCGTCGTTCGTCTGCTCGCCTAGATTAGGCGGCATCGCATGAACGAAGCTGGAGTCCCGATGTCTGATCTGTCCGCCTTTCCCATCAGCAGACGCTGGCCGGCCAAACATCCCGAGTTGCTCCAGCTCTATTCGCTGCCGACGCCGAACGGCGTCAAGGTCTCGATCATGCTGGAGGAGATCGGACTTCCGTACGAGGTCCATCTCGTCGATTTCGGCAAGGACGACCAGAAGACGACTGAATTTCTCTCGCTCAATCCGAATGGCAAGATCCCGGCGATCCTCGACCCCAACGGTCCCGGAGGCAGGCCGCTGCCGCTGTTCGAGTCCGGGGCGATCCTGCAATACCTCGCCGAGAAGACCGGCAAGCTTCTGCCGGAGGATGCCGCGCGCCGCTACCAGACCATCCAGTGGGTGCACTTCCAGATGGGCGGCATCGGGCCGATGTTCGGCCAGGTCGGCTTCTTCCACAAATTCGCCGGCAAGGATTTTGAGGACAAGCGGCCCCGTGACCGATACGTCGCCGAAGCCAAGCGCCTGCTCGGCGTGATGGAGACGCATCTTTCGGGACGGCAATGGTTCATGGATGACGACTACACCATTGCCGACATCTCCATGCTCGGCTGGGTGCGCAATCTCATCGGCTTCTACGGTGCCGGCGAGCTCGTCGAATTCACCCAGTTCAAATCGGTCGGTGCCTGGCTCGAACGGGGCCTCGCGCGTCCGGCGGTGCAGCGGGGGCTGAACATTCCGCAGCGGCCGTAAGATCAGGTCAGCGCCTTGTACGTCATGTAGAGCGCCATCAGCGAGACGAAGGCGATCATGACCCGGCGCAGCACCGATCTGCTGACGCCGTTGGCCATGCGTGCGCCGAGATCCGTGCCGATCCAGAGGCCGGCCAGAATACCTGTGATGGCCGGCCAGCCGACCATCAGGCCCTTGCTCCAGTAGATCCAGGCCGCCGGCAGGTTGGTCGGGATGACCGAGAAAACGAGGCTGACGAGCTGCGCCTGATGCTGCGGCACGCGCAGGCCCGCAGCAAGGCCGACCGTGATGGCCAGGCCCCCGCCGATGCCCATGAAGCCGGAGGAAAATCCGGCGAGCAGGCCGATGAGCAGCAGGGGTAGCCGGGGCTGCTGGTCCTGGTCGTCGGCCTCACGGCCGCCGTCCTTGCGATCGCGGCGCAGGATCAGCAGGGCGATCAGCGCGGCGAGATAGATGACATAAGTCCATTGCAAGACCCGGTCGGAAACCGCCGCCGCGGCGTAACCGCCGCCGGCACCGCCGACGAGAAATCCGATGCCGATCCAGACGATCCACGGCCAGGGGCTGCGATTGCCGCTCCGCCAATAGCGGCGCGCGCCGGCGAGGCCCGTCGGCGGAATCTGGGTGATCAGCGAGGTGCCCTGCGCGACGTGTTGTTCGGCCCCAAACAGCAGCACGCTGAAGATCACGAGCCCGCCACCCGGGCTCGTTCCCATCAAGCCCGACGTCAATCCGCTGACCAGGCCGACGCCGGCGCCAGCGAGCAGGTCGTGGATTCCTGACATCGCTTACGTCCTGGTTCGCCGCTTGATGTCAGGCCTGGTCGTGCGACAGCCGTCGATCACCCCGGCCACCGCCGCCATGCAGGCCTCGACGTCGAAATCCTCGCCCCAGCATTTTTGCAGCACAAAACCCTGGAAGATCGCGATCAGCACGCGTGCGATCGCTTCGGCACCGAGGTCGCGCCTGATCAGGCCGTCATGCTGGCCGCGCTCGACCAGCGCCACGATCAGCGCGCGCGGCATGTCGATGCCTTCGACGACGCTGGTGCGGACGCGGCGGTTGCGCAGGGCTTCGGCCCAGCCGTGGATGCCGACACGGCGGCGCGGTTCGCCGGCGGGGTCGGTCAGCCATTGCGCGTAGACGCGGATCAGCGCGTGAAGCCCTTCGATCGGATCGCCGGATCCTTGCGCGACCGAATTGAGCACGGCTTCGCGCCGATGCCGGTCGTCGGCGAGTGCCTCGATCAGATCGTCCTTGCTCTGGAAGTAGAGATAAACCGCGCCGTGGCTCAGTCCGGAGCGTTTCACGATGTCGGCCATGCCGGTCTGGTGAAAACCGTCTTCGGAGAAGCAGGCGAGGGCAGCTTCGAGAATTTGCTGCCGCCGACTTTCGCGCTGCTTGTCGCTGATCTTGGGCATCTCGCCGTCCTTAAATAACTGACAGGTCGATCGTTTTACCGTTGATCCCAATTGGGCAGAACATAAGTGGACCGTAATAAAAAACGATCAGTCAGTCATTTTTAATGCAGAAGAGGATTTTGGTCAAGTCTGGCTGGTCTGGGGGCCTGGCAGGAGAAGGATGATGTCGTTGCGAATGCGTCGACAGAGGCGACGCTGCACTCGATCGCGCGCGGCTAGAACAGCCGTCCGCCGTTCGGCACCGGCCTGCTGGGCTGCACCAGCACGACCTTGCCGTCGGCATCGGGGAAGCCGAGCGTCAGCACCTCGGAGATGACGGGTCCGATCTGGCGCGGCGGGAAATTGACGACGGCCGCGACCTGTTGTCCCACCAGCGTCTCGAGCGGATGGTTCTCGGTGATCTGCGCCGAGCTCTTGCGCACGCCGATCACCGGGCCGAAGTCGATCCACAGCCGAAAGGCCGGCTTGCGCGCCTCTGGAAACGGTTTCGCATCGACGATGGTGCCGACGCGTATATCGACCGCGAGGAAGCTGTTGAAGTCGATGGTCGGCGTGGCGGCGGCTGCGGGATCGTGGGTGACGTGCATGGGATGTCCGTTCGGCGAGTTGGCGTCGTTCGCAATATTGTCGCGCGAGGCGGAGTTTCGTACAACGCTGCGAACATCACGTACGCCATGCGCGAGGAACATCTTGCCCAACACCATCTACGGCATCAAGAACTGCGACACCATGAAGAAGGCGCGCGCCTGGCTCGACTCCCATGGCGTCGCATATGAATTTCACGACTACAAGACAGCGGGCGTGGACAAGGACAAGCTCAAGCACTGGAGCGACAAGGTCGGCTGGGAGACTCTGCTCAATCGCGCCGGCACGACGTTCAGGAAGCTGCCCGATTCCGACAAGGATGGCGTCACCGAGAAGAAGGCGCTGGCGCTGATGCTAGCGCAACCATCGATGATCAAGCGGCCGGTGCTCGAGATCGGCGGCAAGCTGCTGGTCGGCTTCAAGCCGGACATCTATGCCAAGGAAGTCGGAGCCAGGACGCGTTAGAGTCTAGTTCAGCTCGATGATCTCGTTGGTGACGCGGGAGCCGGCTGGTCCGCGAACTCGACGACGTCGGCCGTTGCGATGCGGCCAGGCGCGCGATGGAAGAGATCGCGATCGATCACGGCGCGCAGTTTCGGGCGCGGCAGCGCGTCATTTCCGCGCATCAGATTCTTGATCTCGAAGCCGCCGTCCTCGCAGAAGGTCTTGACCGAGGCGATGACGTGGCAGACTTGGCCGCCCGTCTGGAAAGGTAGCAGCAGCCGTTCATACGCGACGATGCGTCCGTAGATGTCGTCGACATCGGCAACGCTGTAGACGGGCAGCCCGCGTGCCACGCATTCATAGTAAACCGGCATCACGAAGGGGGCGAGCCGCGGCCCGAGATAATCGTCGAGCAGAACGCCCTTGCCGGTATGTCCATAGGCGCGGGAGATGCGCGTGTTTTCGCTCTGGATGGTGAGGCGCGGCGCCGGCGTCGAAACGTCCACCGTATAATAGATGAGATCGGACAGCTCTTCCTCGAGCCGCGCAGGCTGATATTCCCAGACCGCCGGCGCGATCTGCTGGCGCGCATAAAGTCGCAGCCACGTGTTCAGGAGATCACGCTGCCTGATCGACTTGACGACGGACGGAGCGGCGCTTGCGAAATCCAAAACAATAATCCCGGAACGTCAAAACCAGCACATGATGTCTCCTGCGGGAAAATTTTCTATGAAGGCTGGCGCGCCGGACGAAAGACCGTTAACGACGGCTTGATGACCGGTGTCTTGCGAACCGGGAGGCCGGGCAGGCACGACATCAAAACATCTCCGACTAAGGGAGCATTTGTATCCCAGCCGGAGACCTGATCTGCTCAGCTTTCCGCCTTGCCTAACCCCCGTCACCTCCGGCATATTCCGCGCCCGGAGACGGCGTTCCGGATGGGCTCCAAGGATAGGCTCCAAGGCCCCCGGAAAGCCGAAGCAACAAGGATAGCCACGCGGCTCGCGCGGGCAGGGGGAAATCTGTTTGGCCGATGAGTTTATTCTCGAAACGGAAGGCTTGACCAAGGAGTTCGCGGGCTTCTTCGCCGTCCGTGACGTTGCGCTCAGGGTTCGCCGTGGGAGCATTCATGCGTTGATCGGCCCGAACGGGGCCGGCAAGACGACCTGCTTCAATCTTCTGACCAAGTTCCTGAAACCGTCCGCAGGAAAAATCCTCTACAAGGGGCAGGACATCACCGCGATGGCGCCGGCCGACGTGGCCCGCATGGGGCTGGTCCGTTCGTTCCAGATTTCGGCGGTGTTTCCGCATCTCACGGCGCTGGAGAACGTCCGTGTCGCGCTTCAGCGTCAGCACGGCTCTTCGTTCGATTTCTGGCGCTCCAAGTCGGTGCTCAACCGCTTCAACGATCGCGCGCGCGAATTGTTGAACGATGTCGGCCTGAACGAGTTTGCCAACACTCCCGCGGTCGAGATGCCCTATGGACGCAAGCGTGCACTGGAGATCGCAACCACGCTCGCGCTCGACCCGGAGATGATGCTGCTGGACGAGCCGATGGCGGGCATGGGCCACGAGGACATCGACAAGATCGCGGCGCTGATCAAGCGCATCTCGGCGAAATACACCATCCTGATGGTGGAGCATAACTTAAGCGTCGTGGCCAACCTGTCCGACATCATCACCGTGCTGACGCGCGGCCAGGTGCTCGCGCAGGGCCATTACTCGGAGCTCACCAAGGACGAGCGCGTCAAGGAAGCCTATCTGGGAGCCGGTCATGCCTGACACTGCGATCGCCGAGGCTCCGGCCAAGGCTGCGACCGGCGGAAACATCCTTCAAATCCGCAACCTGGAAGCCTGGTACGGCGAGTCTCACATCCTGCACGGGATCAACTTCGACGTGAACGCGGGCGAGGTCGTCACCCTGCTCGGGCGTAACGGCGCCGGTAAGACGACCACGCTGAAGTCGATCATGGGCATCATCGGCAAGCGTACCGGCTCGGTGAAGTTCAACAACCAGGAGATCATCCGCGCGACCTCCGACAAGATCGCGCGCATGGGCATCGCATTCTGCCCGGAAGAGCGGGGCATATTCTCCAGTCTCGATGTGCGGGAGAATTTGATGCTGCCGCCGGTGGTCCGCGCAGGCGGGCTGCCGCTCGATCAGATCTTCGATCTGTTCCCGAACCTGAAGGAGCGGCTCAACAGCCAGGGCACCAAGCTGTCCGGTGGCGAGCAGCAGATGCTCGCGATCGCGCGCATCCTGCGCACCGGCGCGAGCTTCCTGATGCTGGACGAGCCGACCGAGGGCCTGGCGCCGGTCATCATCCAGCAGATCGGCCACACCATCGCGCGGCTCAAGAAGGAGGGGTTCACGATCCTCCTGGTCGAGCAGAATTTCCGCTTCGCATCCACCGTCGCCGACCGCTACTACGTGGTCGAGCACGGCAAGATCATTGACGGATTTTCCAATGCGGATCTTGCCGCGAACATGGACAAGCTCCACACCTATTTGGGTGTCTAGAACTGCCAACGAGAAAATTCAAAAAGGAAAGTTGCATGAAGACGAAGTCGATTGCATCATTGCTGCTGACCACCGCGCTCACCTTCGCCGTAACAGGCGTCGCCTCCGCGCAGGACAAGACCGTCAAGATCGGCGCGCTGTCCGATCAGTCCGGCCTCTACGCCGACCTCGGCGGTCCCGGCTCGACGCTTGCCGCACAGATGGCCGTTGAGGATTCCGGCCTGGCGGCGAAGGGCTGGAAGATCGACATCATCTCCGGCGATCACCAGAACAAACCCGACATCGGCACCGCGATCGCGCGGCAGTGGTTCGATGTCGACAAGGTCGACATCATCGTGGACGTGCCGAATTCCGGCGTGGCGCTCGCCGTCAACAACGTCATCAAGGAAAAGAACGGCGTCTACATCAATTCGGGCGCGGCGACCTCGGATCTCAGCAACGCGCAGTGCTCCCCCAACACCGTGCATTGGACCTACGATACCTACATGCTGGCCCATACCACCGGCCAGGCGCTGGTGAAGGCCGGCGGCGACACCTGGTTCTTCCTGACCGCCGACTATGCCTTTGGTGCGGCGCTCGAGCGCGACACCACGGCGGTCGTCACCGCCAACGGCGGCAAGGTGGTCGGCGGCGTCAAGCATCCGCTGAACACGCCCGACTTCTCGTCATTCCTGCTCCAGGCGCAGTCATCCAAGGCAAAGATCATCGGTCTTGCCAATGCCGGCGGCGACACCACCAACACGATCAAGCAGGCTGCCGAGTTCGGCATCGGCAAGGGCGGCCAGAAGCTCGCGGCGCTGCTGCTCTTCCTCACCGACGTCAAGGCGATCGGGCTGGAGACGGCGCAGGGCCTCAACTTCACCGAGACTTTCTACTGGGACATGAACGACCAGACCCGGGCGTTCTCGAAGCGCTTCGCTGACAGGATGAAGAACAACGCACCGCCCACCATGGTGCAGGCCGGCGTCTATTCGGGCGTGCGTCACTATCTCAAGGCGCTGGAAGCGCTCGGCGGCAATCCCCATGACGGCGTCAAGGTCGTCGAGAAGATGAAGTCGATGCCGACGGAGGACGATCTGTTCGGCAAGGGCGAGATCCAGCCCAACGGCCGCACCATCCACAACGCCTATCTGTTCGAGGTGAAGAAGCCCTCCGAATCCAAGGGGCCGTGGGACTTCTACAAGCTGGTCGGCACGGTGCCGGGCGATCAGGCTTTCACGCCGCTGTCCGAGAGCAAGTGCGCGCTCTTGAAGAAGTAAGATAACCGCCCGCAGGCCATCAGGCCCGCGGGCGACTTTCAGGGAACGCCGAAGGGACCGGGTGCGGGATCGATGCAGGCTCTATACGCTCAGCTACTGGTGGGACTGATCAACGGCTCGTTCTACGCGCTGCTCAGTCTCGGGCTTGCCGTGATTTTCGGCATGCTCAACATCATCAATTTCGCCCATGGCGCGCTCTACATGATGGGCGCCTTCGTTGCTTATTTCCTGTTGAGCCTCGGCGGCATCAACTACTGGTGGGCGCTGCTGATCGCACCCGTGATCGTCGGCATCTTCGGCATGATCCTGGAAAGGACCATGCTGCAATGGCTGACCGGGCTCGACCATCTCTACGGCCTGCTCCTGACCTTCGGCATCGCGCTGATCGTGCAGGGCGTGTTCCAGAACTATTTCGGCTCCTCCGGTCTGCCTTACGCCATTCCGGACCAGCTCAAGGGCGGCATGAATCTGGGCTTCATGTTCTTGCCGATCTATCGCGGCTGGGTGGTCGTGTTCTCGCTGGTCGTGTGTCTGGCGACCTGGTTCCTGATCGAGAAGACCCAGCTCGGCGCTTACCTGCGCGCCGCCACCGAAAATCCGACGTTGGTGCGCGCCTTCGGCATCAACGTGCCGCGCATGATCACGCTGACCTATGGTCTCGGCGTCGGCCTTGCCGCGCTCGCGGGCGTGCTCTCGGCGCCGATCAACCAGGTGCGGCCGCTGATGGGCGCCGACCTCATCATCGTCGTGTTCGCGGTGGTCGTGATCGGCGGCATGGGTTCGATCATGGGCTCCATCATCACCGGCTTCGCGCTGGGCGTGATCGAGGGTCTGACCAAGTATTTCTATCCCGAGGCCTCCAACACCGTCGTGTTCGTGCTGATGGTGCTGGTGCTCTTGGTGAAGCCAACGGGATTGACGGGAAGGGCGGCCTGATATGACAACCCTGACGGACGACACGCTGCCGGTGACCCCTCGCGCGATGCGCGACGAGATGATCGCTTTCGTCGTGATGGCGCTGCTGCTGGCGTCGGTGCCATTCACGGGCGTCTACCCGTTCTTCGTGATGCAGGCGCTGTGCTTTGCGCTGCTCGCCTGCGCCTTCAATCTGCTGATCGGCTATGGCGGCCTGTTGTCGTTCGGCCACGCCATGTTCCTGGGGACCGCCGGCTATTGCTGCGCGCATGCGCTGAAAGTGTGGGCGCTGCCGCCCGAGCTCGGCATCCTCGTCGGCATCGCCGCGGCTTTCGTGCTCTCGCTCATCACCGGCTACATCTCGATCCGCCGCCAGGGCATCTATTTCTCGATGATCACGCTGGCGCTGTCGCAGCTGCTGTACTTCATCTACCTCCAGGCCCCGTTCACCCACGGTGAGGACGGCATCCAGGGCATCCCGCAGGGACACATGTTCGGCGTGTTCGATCTGTCCAAGCCGACGGTGCTCTATTACGTCGTGCTGGTGGGGTTCCTCGCCGGCTTCCTGCTGATCTTCCGTGTCATCAACTCGCCGTTCGGCGAGGTGCTGAAGGCGATCCGGGAGAATGAACCGCGGGCGATTTCGCTCGGCTACCGGACCGACCAGTACAAGTTCCTGGCCTTCGTGCTGTCGGGAACCCTAGCCGGTTTTGCCGGTGCGCTGAAGGTGTTCGTGGCGCAGAACGCCTCGCTCACCGACGTCCATTGGTCGATGTCGGGCGAGGTCGTGCTGATGACGCTGGTTGGCGGCCTTGGAACCATCTTCGGCCCCGTGGTCGGTGCGTTCGCGATCATCGCCATGCAGCAATATCTCGCCGGCTTCGGCCAGTGGGTGACGGTAATCCAGGGCTCGATCTTCGTAATCTGCGTGCTCACCTTCCGCCGCGGCGTCATCGGCGAAATCGCGCATTACTTCCGGCGATCGCTCTAAGTAGCTGATTCAAAAGTGTTTTACTGCCCGCCTGAAAGCGGTGGATGATCCGGCTCCGCGGGCGTGAGATGACACGCGCGCGGATCGAAAATGGTCTATGACAGTTTCATGACGGCCCGACAGGGCCGGGCCATTTCCAACCGGTAGCCTACCCCCATGATGCGATGGTTTCGTGCTTTCCTTCCCAAGGAAGAACGGTTCTTTGACCTGTTCGACCGGCATGCCCAGACGGTGATCCAGGGCTCCATCGCGCTCCAGGGTATGCTGAACGGGGGCGAGGAGACGCCGGTCTATTGCCAGCGCGTCAACCAGTTCGAGAATGATGCCGACAACATCACCCGAGAGGTGCTGACGGCGGTGCGCCGCACCTTCATCACCCCGTTCGACCGCGGCGACATCAAGAACCTGATCACGTCGATGGACGACGCCATCGACCAGATGCAGCAGACGGCCAAGGCGGTGATGCTGTTCGAGGTCCGCACCTTCGAGCCGCCCATGCGCGAGATCGGCGGGCTTCTGATCGAATGCGCCAATCTGGTCGGCCGCGCGCTGCCGCTGATGCAGTCGATCGGCCCGAATGTCGCCATGCTGACCGCGATCACGGAGGAGCTCGGCAAGCTCGAGGGCCGCGTCGACGATCTCCACGACATCGGCTTGAAGGAGCTGTTCCTCAAGCATCGCGACGGCAATGCGATGGACTTCATCGTCGGCGTCGAGATCTACGACCACCTCGAGAAGGTGGCGGATCGCTTCGACGACGTTGCGAACGAGATCAACAGCATCGTCATCGAGCAAGTTTAGGACAGGCCGCTGTGGATGCCGCGTTGGGTCTTCCCCTCCTGGTCGGCTTGATCGCCGTCGCGCTGCTGTTCGATTTCCTGAACGGCCTGCACGATGCCGCCAATTCGATCGCGACCATTGTCTCGACCCGCGTGCTGCGACCGCAATTCGCGGTATTCTGGGCCGCGTTCTTCAATTTCGTCGCCTTCATGGTGTTCGGCCTGCACGTTGCCCAGACCATCGGCACCGGCATCATCGATCCCTCGATCGTCGATGCCCAGGTGATCTTCGCGGCCCTGGTCGGCGCCATCGTCTGGAACCTCGTGACCTGGGCGCTCGGCATCCCGTCCTCGTCGTCGCATGCGCTGATCGGCGGGCTCGTCGGCGGCGGCATGGCCAAGGCCGGGATCTCGGCTGCGGTGTGGAGCGGATTGACCAAGACGGTGCTGGCGATCGTGCTGTCGCCGCTGATCGGCTTCCTGCTCGCGATGATGCTGGTGGCGATCGTGTCCTGGGCCTCGGTGCGCTCGACGCCTTTCGCGGTCGATCGCGCCTTCCGTATCCTGCAATTCGCCTCCGCCTCGCTCTATTCGCTCGGCCATGGCGGTAACGATGCGCAGAAGACCA
Source organism: Bradyrhizobium genomosp. III (assembly GCF_000261705.1). Taxonomy (NCBI): domain Bacteria; kingdom Pseudomonadati; phylum Pseudomonadota; class Alphaproteobacteria; order Hyphomicrobiales; family Nitrobacteraceae; genus Bradyrhizobium; species Bradyrhizobium genomosp. III. The sequence goes on from NZ_AJQF01000021.1 coordinate 18,757, forward strand.
TGGGCATCATCGCGGTGCTGCTCTATTCGCAGGGCCATCTGGGCAGCGACTTCTCGGTGCCGTTCTGGGTGGTGCTGTCCTGCCAGGCGGCGATGGCGCTGGGCACCCTGATGGGCGGCTGGCGCATCGTCCGCACCATGGGCCTGCGCATCACCAAATTGACCCCGATGCAGGGCTTTTGCGCCGAGACCGGCGGGGCCGCGACTTTGTTCATGGCAACCTATCTCGGGGTTCCCGTCTCCACCACGCACACCATCACCGGCGCCATCGTCGGCGTCGGTGCCGCCCGCCGCGTCTCGGCGGTGCGCTGGAACGTTGCCAGCTCGATCGTCTACGCCTGGGTGATCACGATCCCGGCCTCGGCCATCGTGGCGGCGCTGACCTGGTGGGCGGTCAAGATCTTCGTCAAGTAACGAGCTTCAGCCCGACGATCCCGGCGACGATCAGCCCGATGCTGGCAAGACGGAGGGCCGTGGCCGGCTCGCCGAACAGGATGATGCCCAGTGTTGCGGTGCCGACCGCGCCGATGCCGGTCCAGACCGCATAGGCGGTTCCAACGGGCAGGGATTTGAGCGCGAGCCCGAGCAGGATGACGCTGCCGGCCATGGCCACGAGCGTGACGACGGACGGAACAAGCCTGGTAAAGCCCTCGGTGTATTTCAGGCCGATCGCCCAGGTGATCTCGAGAAGGCCCGCGACGAACAGGATGCTCCAGGCCATGACGACCCTCCATTCAAGGCAGGGTCGTCCCCGCGGCTAACGTGCTGATGGGCTGGGGAGGCCGTCCTCCCCCAAGGCCAGTATGGCCAAGGCCGATATGGGGCTGGCCGGGGGGCTCCGCAATCACCAAATGAGGCTTGATCAGGCCCGTTTTCCCTGCCACACGCTCCCGCCATGTCCGACATCGCCATCACCACAGCCGAATCGCCGGCCCGTTCCCCGCTTGCCGCCGAAGTGGCGCGGCGGCGCACGTTTGCGATCATCTCCCATCCCGACGCCGGCAAGACCACGCTGACCGAAAAGCTGCTGCTGTTCGGCGGCGCCATCAATCTCGCCGGCCAGGTCAAGGCCAAGGGCGAGCGGCGCAACACGCGATCGGACTGGATGAAGATCGAGCGCGAGCGCGGCATCTCGGTCGTGACCTCGGTGATGACCTTCGAGTTCGAGGGCCTCGTGTTCAACCTCCTGGACACGCCGGGCCACGAGGACTTTTCGGAAGATACCTATCGCACCCTCACGGCGGTCGATTCCGCCGTGATGGTGATCGACGCCGCCAAGGGCATCGAGGCGCGCACCCGAAAGCTGTTCGAGGTGTGTCGTCTTCGGGATATCCCGATCATCACCTTCATCAACAAGATGGATCGCGAGAGCCGCGACGTGTTCGAGCTGCTCGACGAGATCGAGAAGACGCTGGCGCTCGACACCACGCCGATGACTTGGCCGGTCGGACGCGGCCGCGACTTCCTCGGCACCTACGACGTCGTCAATGGCGGCGTGCGCCTGCTCGAAGGCGGCGGCGCCAAGACCGGCGCGGCGCAGCAGATCGAGATCGCCGAGCTCGCCAAGCTCAACGCCAATCTCGACGTCTCCGCGGTCAAGGACGAGCTCGAGCTCGTCACCGAAGCGTCAAAACCGTTCGAGCTCGACGCGTTCCGCGAGGGCCACCTGACGCCGGTCTATTTCGGCAGCGCGCTGCGCAATTTCGGCGTCGGCGATCTCCTGGAAGGCCTTGGCAAGTTCGCGCCCGAGCCGCGCGCGCAGGACAGCGACCAGCGCAAGGTCGAGGCCACCGATCCGCGCATGAGCGCCTTCGTGTTCAAGATCCAGGCCAATATGGATCCGAACCACCGCGACCGCATCGCCTTTGCGCGCCTCTGCTCGGGCAAGCTCAGCCGCGGCATGAAGGCCAAGCTGGTGCGCACCGGCAAGAGCATGCCGCTGTCGAGCCCGCAATTCTTCTTCGCGCAGGACCGTTCGGTCGCGGATGAAGCCTTCGCCGGCGACGTCGTCGGCATTCCCAATCACGGCACGCTGCGCATCGGCGACACGCTGACCGAAGGCGAGGATTTCAACTTCGTCGGGGTGCCGAGCTTTGCGCCGGAAATCGTTCGCCGCGTCCGTCTCACCGACGCGATGAAGGCTAAGAAGCTGAAGGAAGCGCTTCAGCAGATGTCGGAAGAGGGCGTGGTGCAGGTGTTCCGCCCGCGCGACGGAGCGCCGGCGCTGGTGGGTGTCGTCGGCGCGCTCCAGCTCGACGTGCTGAAGGCGCGGCTGGAGGCCGAGTATTCATTGCCGGTCGAGTTCGAGGTCAGCGAATTCCAGCTCGCGCGCTGGGTCTCCTCGGAGGACCGCAAGAAGCTCGACACCTTTATCGCCGCCAATACCTCCAGCATCGCCGACGACGTCGACGGCGATCCCGTGTATCTGGCGAGGAACGAATTCTATCTCGGCTACACCAAGGAGCGCGCCGAGGGCATCGAGTTCACCAACGTCAAGGACGTCAAGAAGAAGGGGTAGGGCGGCGCCTCATCTTGCGCGCGAGCATGTGAACCCGCGCGGGCTTGACGCGTGCATGGACGATGCCACTTTTGTCGAAGTGACATCGCGAACTCGCATCATGTGGCGCGGCATCCTCGTTTTCATCCTATTGGCGATCTCTACGATCGCTGCCGACGCGAGGCCGCGGCAGATCAATCCGATCCCGTTCGCGCACGAGCCCTGCAGCGTGCTCGACGGCCGCCCCTGCACGCCGTCCTATTGCAGCCCGCTCGAGCCCGGTCCCTGCATTCCCGAGATCGACTATCCCTACGGCCAGAATCTCCAGCTCACCATCCAAAGCGTCCCATCAGAGGCCGATCGCGCCAAATACCAAAAGCCCGATCACGATCTCGACACGATCGGCGACCTCTTCGCCGAGTTGCGTAGCTGCTGGTCGCCGCCATCGGACAATGCGCGCGCGGGCATGCAGATGTCGGTGCGTTTCAGCTTCAACAGGGCCGGAGGCCTGATCGGCCCGCCGCGCCTCACATTCGCGACCGCCGGCGTCCCCGCCGACACCCGCACGACCTATCTGAAGGCGATCAACGCATCGCTGAATGCCTGCCTGCCGCTGAAATTCACTGGCGGGCTCGCCGGCGCCCTGGCCGGACGGCCGATCGCGATCCGGTATGTCGACAATCGGCAGGTCGCTCAGTAGCGCGCGAGTTGCGACCCGCGGCCAATCGATGATACGCCATTGGCGGGGGCTGCTTTACGGGGGAGGATGTCGTGGGTCTGCTGGTCATGATCCTGGGGCTTGCGCTGTTTTTTGCGACCCATGTGTTCACCACCAAACGTGAGGCGCGCGCGCAGGCAATCGCAAGGCTGGGCGAGGGGACCTACAAGATTCTCTATGCCGTGGTCTCGCTCGCGGGGCTCGCGTTGATCATCTGGGGTTTTGCCCACTACCGCAGCTCCGGCTGGATCGACGTCTGGTATCCGCCGAAGGCGATGAAGCACATCACGCTCGCGCTGATGCTGCCCGCGGTCATCCTGGTGGTCGCCTCTTACCTGCGCGGCCGCATCTACGCGACGCTGAAGCATCCGATGCTGGCCGGCATCAAGCTGTGGGCGGCGGCGCATCTGCTCGCCAACGGCGATCTCGGCTCCATCATCCTGTTCGGCTCGTTCCTGGGCTGGGCGGTATACGACCGCATTTCGCTCAAGCATCGCACCGATAGCGGTGGCCCGCCGATCCCGGTGGGCGGCGTCAGCAATGATCTGATTGCGATCGTCGTCGGCGTCGTCGCCTATCTCGCGCTGGCCTTCGCGTTCCATCCGGTCGTGATCGGTGTTCCCGTGATCGGGGTCTAGCCGGTCAGCACAAGACGAAACCCGATGTCCATGCGCGGAAGGCAATAAGAGCAACAAGCCGAGGGCCCTTCGATGGACTGGTCGCAATCTCAGATCCCGCCGATGCGGTTCGAGGCGCGCTTTGGCGATCGGGTGGTGCCGGCCTTTTGCGACCGGCCGGCGAGCGTGTGGGAGATGATCGCGCAAGCCCGCGCCCGCAATGCCGATGGCGAGGCGCTGATCGCAGGCAATGTCCGGCTGAGCTGGCGGCAGGCCGTGGAGCAGGCAGCGCAGATCGCCGCGGGCTTCCGCAAGCTTGGCCTGCAGCGCGGCGACCGCGTCGCGATCCTGCTCGGCAACCGCATCGCATTTCCGCTGCTGCTGTTTGCCGCCGCGCATGAGGGGCTGGTCACGGTGCTGCTCAGCACGCGCCAGCAGAAGCCGGAGATCGCCTATGTCCTCGCCGATTGCGGCGCCAGGATCCTGATCCACGAAGCAGGGCTCGCAGAGCGGCTGCCCGATGCGCAGGAGGTGCCCGATGTGATCCATCGCATCGCCGTCGACGACGATCCGGCTCGCTCGCGCTTCGCCGCGCTCGCCGACAATCCGCCGGCGCCAGCGCCGGTCGAGGTGAGCGAAGAGGACACGGCGATGATCCTCTACACCTCGGGCACCACAGGCAAGCCGAAGGGCGCGATGCTGGCCCATTGCAACATCGTCCATTCCTCGATGGTGTTCGCGTCCTGCCTGCAATTGACGCAGGCGGATCGCTCGATCGCGGCAGTACCTCTCGGCCATGTCACCGGCGTCGTCGCCAACATCACGACCATGATCCGCTGTGGCGGAGCGCTGATCATCATGCCGGAGTTCAAGGCCGCCGATTACCTCAAACTCGCCGCGCGCGAGCGGGTCACCTACACGGTGATGGTGCCGGCGATGTACAATCTCTGCCTGCTGCAGCCCGATTTCGACGGCTACGATCTGTCGAGCTGGCGCATCGGCGGCTTCGGCGGCGCGCCGATGCCGGTCGCGACCATCGAGAAGCTCAAGGCGACGATTCCCGGACTGAAGCTGATGAACTGCTACGGTTCGACCGAGACGACGTCGCCTTCGACGATCATGCCGGGCGAGTTGACCGAGAGCCACATCGACAGCGTCGGCCTGCCGTGTCCCGGCGCGCGCATCGTCGCGATGGATCCGGATGGGCGCGAGCTGCCCCATGGCGAGATCGGCGAGCTCTGGATCCAGAGCGCCTCCGTCATCAAGGGCTATTGGAACAACCCGAAGGCCACCGCCGAAAGCTTCACCAGCGGATTCTGGCACTCCGGCGATCTCGGCTCGGTCGATGCGGAAGGGTTCGTCCGCGTGTTCGACCGGCAGAAGGACATGATCAATCGCGGCGGCCTGAAGATCTATTCGGCCGAGGTCGAATCCGTGCTGGCCGGCCATCCCGCGGTGATCGAGAGCGCGATCATCGCCAAGGCCTGCCCGGTGCTGGGCGAGCGTGTCCACGCCGTGGTGGTGACACGCAGCCCGGTCGCCGACAGCGACTTACGGGCTTGGTGCGCCGAGCGTCTGTCCGACTACAAGGTTCCCGAGACCATGGCGATCACGCCGGACCCGCTGCCGCGCAATGCCAACGGCAAGGTGCTGAAGCGGCAGCTCCGGGAGCTCCTGGGCGCTTGAGCCGGGCAGGCGCCATCCGGGCTCTCCCGGGTGGTTAACGCCTTGATCGGGCTCGCTTTGCCTTGCCAGCGCCATATCGTTAGGGTACCTCGCCGCCACGTGGGGGACGGGATTCCTGACGCGAACGCTTCCGCGCGCGTACCCGGATGGGCATGGGATTAGCATAAGTGTCTGAATTATTTAACGAAGTCGACGAGGAAGTACGTCGCGAACAGCTCAAGAAGCTGTGGGATAGATATTCGATCTACTTCATCGCCCTGATGGTGCTGGTTGTGGCCGGCGTCGGCGGCTGGCGCGGGTATCAGTATCTGGAGGCCAGGAAGGCCGCCGAGGCCGGCGCCGCCTTCGAGAGGGCCGCCGAGCTGTCCGACCAGGACAAGCATGCCGAGGCCGAGGCCGCCTTCACCGAACTCGCCGCCAAGGCGCCGTCGGGCTATCGCACCCTGGCGCGGCTGCGTGCCGCGGCCGAGGCGGCGCCCCGCGACGCCAAGGCTGCCGCCAAGATGTATGACGACATCGCTGCCGACCGCAGCGTCGGCGGTGAGTGGCAGGATCTGGCCAAGGTCCGCGCCGCCGGCCTGCTGCTCGACAGCGCGTCCTATGCCGACATGCAGCAGCGGCTCGAGCCTTCCGCAGCGCCCAAATCGACCTTCCGCCACAGTGCCCGCGAGATGCTGGCGCTGTCGGCCTGGCGCAACAACGACATGACCGCGGCCCGCAAATGGCTCGACGCGATTAGCGAGGACGGCGAAACGCCGCCCGGCCTGCGCTCGCGCGCCGAGGCGCTCCAGGCCCTGCTTCCGCCCGTCGCCAAGAGCTGAGCAAAAAGAGCTGACGACGGGCCCTCTGACGTAAACGAGACACACAAGATGCGCCGTACGCCACGCTTGATCGCAGCCGCCGTCCTGATCGCCTTCACGGGTGTCCTGGGCGGCTGCTCCAGCTTCGATCCAAGCGACATGCTCGACTTCCTCGACACCAAGAAGAAGCTGCCGGGCGACCGCAAGCCGGTCTTCCCGGAGGGCGTGCCGGGCCTCGAGCAGGGCGTCCCGAAGGACATGTACAAGGGCGCGCAGCAGCAGCCCGATCCGAACGCACCTGCCGTCGCGGCTTTGCCCGCCGAGCCGCCGCCCGAGGCCAAGCCGGCGAAGGGAGCCCACGCAAAGAAGACAAGGCAGCCGGCCGCCGCAGCCGTCGCGCCCGCGGAGGCGCCCGCCGGCGAAGTTGACGGCGAGGCCCAGCCGGAGGCGGCGCCGGCCACGGCCGCTCCGCCGCCCAAGCACAAGATCGTCCGCAAGCGCACCACCGCACCGCCGCCAGATCAGCCGGTCCAGCAGGCGCAACCGACCCAGACCACGCAGCAGCAGACGCAGGGCGGCTTCCCGGCGCCGCTGCCGAGCGGCAGCTTCTCGCGCTAATAATTCCACCTGCATTGACAGGCGCAGCCCCGGCAGCGCACGAATGACCGATGTCCTTCACGATTGCCATTATCGGCCGGCCCAATGTCGGCAAATCGACGCTGTTCAACCGCCTGGTCGGACAGAAGCTCGCGCTCGTCGACGACCTGCCGGGCGTCACCCGCGACCGCCGCGAGGGCGAGGCGAGGCTCGGCGATCTCGAATTCACCATCATCGATACCGCCGGCCTCGACGAGGGCGCCAAGGGCTCGCTGACCGCGCGCATGCAGGAGCAGACCGAGACCGCGATCGCGCAGGCCGACGCGCTGTTCTTCGTCATCGATGCCCGCGTCGGCCTCACGCCCACCGACCGCGCCTTCGCCGATTTCGCCCGCAAGGCCAACAAGCCCGTGCTGCTGGTTGCCAACAAGAGCGAGGGCAAGCACGGCGATGCCGGCGCGATGGAATCCTTTGCACTCGGCCTCGGCGATCCCATCCAGATCTCGGCCGAGCATGGCGAAGGCATGGGCGAGCTCTACGATGAACTCGCCAAGCTGATGCCGGAGCCCGTCGACGACGACGAGACCGAGGACGACGAGCCGCTCACCGAGGAAGAGGCCGCGACGCGCCCGATCCGGGTCGCCATCGTCGGCCGGCCCAATGCCGGCAAGTCGACGCTGATCAACCATCTGCTCGGCGAGGAACGCCTGCTGACGAGCCCGGAGGCCGGCACCACGCGCGATTCCATCGCGGTCGAGATCAACTGGAAGGGCCGCGAGTTTCGCGTGTTCGATACCGCCGGTCTCCGCCGGCGCTCCCGCATCGAGGAGAAGCTGGAAAAGCTCTCGGTCGCCGACGCCCTGCGTGCGGTCCGTTTTGCCGAAGTCGTCGTGATGATGATGGATTCGCAGAACCGCTTCGAGGAGCAGGATTTGCGCATCGCCGATCTGATCGAACGCGAGGGCCGCGCGGTCGTGCTCGCCGTCAACAAATGGGACCTGATGGAGAGCAAGGGGGGCGGCGCGATCTCGGGCCTGCGCCGCGATGCCGACCATTGGCTGCCGCAGATCAAGGGCGTGCCGATCGTCGCGGTCTCGGGCCTGATGGGCGAGGGCATCGATCGGCTGATGCAGGCAATCCAGGACGCCTACGCGCTCTGGAACCGGCGCGTGTCGACTTCGGCGTTGAACCGCTGGTTCGAGCAGGCTGTCCAGGCCAATCCGCCGCCCGCCGTGTCCGGCCGACGGCTCAAGCTCAATTACATCACGCAGACCAAGGCGCGCCCGCCGAGCTTTGTACTGTTCTGCTCGCGCGCGGACGCGGTGCCGCAGTCCTATCTGCGCTACCTCATCAATTCCATGCGCGAGACTTTCGAACTGCCGGGCACGCCGGTGCGCATTACTCTCCGTGAAAAGGCCAATCCCTTTGCGCACAAGCGCAAGCGCCCGTCGTGAGTGACGGCGCCGGCGAGGCGACGGCGCAAGGCGCCGTGCCGGCGAGGCGCGGCGCGGTCGCCTTCATCTTCGTCACCATCCTCTTGGACATGCTCGCGCTCGGCGTGATCATGCCGATCCTGCCGAAGCTGATCGAGAGCTTCGTCGACAACGATACCGCCCACGCCGCCCGCATCTTCGGCCTGTTCGGCACCGCCTGGGCGCTGATGCAGTTCGTGTTCTCGCCGTTGCTCGGCGCGCTGTCGGACCGTTTCGGGCGGCGGCCGGTGGTGTTGCTGTCGAATTTCGGCCTTGCCGCCGACTACGTGCTGATGGCGCTGGCGCCGTCCCTGGTGTGGTTGTTCGTCGGCCGCGTCATCTCCGGCATCACCTCGGCCAGCATCTCGACGGCCTTTGCCTATATCGCCGACATCACGCCGCCGGAGCGGCGCGCGGCGGTCTTCGGCCGGATTGGCGCGGCGTTCGGCGCCGGATTCATTCTTGGGCCAGCGCTCGGCGGCCTGCTCGGCGATATCGATCCGCGCTTGCCGTTCTGGGCGTCGGCAGCCCTCAGCTTCGCCAATGCGCTCTATGGGCTATTCGTCCTGCCGGAATCGCTCGCGCCCGACAAGCGCGCGCCGTTCCGCTGGCGGAGCGCCAGTCCGGTCGGGGCGCTCCGCCTATTGCGCTCCAATGCAGTGCTCGCTGCGTTGTCCGTCGTCAATTTCATCGCGCAGGTCGCACATGTCGTGCTGCCCTCGACCTTCGTGCTCTATGCGACCTATCGCTACGGTTGGGATTCCAAGACCGTGGGATTGACGCTGGCGATGGTCGGCATCTGCGCCATGGTGGTGCAGGGGCTTGCGATCGGCCCGATCGTGCGCGTGCTCGGCGAGCGGAACGCGCTGTTGCTGGGCCTGTGTTGTGGCGCGCTCGGCTTCGTCGTCCTGGGCGCTGCGCCGACCGGGCCGCTGTCCTGGATCGGGATTCCCATTCTGGCGCTGTGGGGCATCTCGGGTGCCGCGTCGCAGGCATTGATGACGCGGCTGGTCGCGGCCGAGCAGCAGGGCCAGCTCCAGGGCGCGACCGCGAGCGTGCAGAGCGTCTCGCAGCTCGTCGGCCCGTTCCTGTTCACGCTGACCTTTTCCTATTTCATCAGCGCGGGCGCGCCGCTGCATCTGCCCGGCGCACCGTTCCTGCTCGCGGCAGCGCTGATGGTGGTCTGCGTGGCGATCGCGGTGCGGACGCTGGGGGCGGCGAAGGCAGGATCGTAGGGTGGGCAAAGGCGCGCCGCGCCGTGCCCACCATCTGTTCATGATAGCAAGAAGTCGTGGGCACGCTTCCGCCGCCGCTCTTCGAGCTATGGCGGACAAGTCGCTTTGCCCACCCTACGGCAGTGGAGAATGCCGCGCGAGATCCCGGGTTCGATGCTTCGCATCGCCCCGGGATGACCGCTATGCGGTCACTTCTTTACCAGCGGGCAGTCGCTGTCCTTGAGCGGCTTGGCCGCGTCTTCCGCCGAGATCGTGGCGATCTGCTTGTAATAGTCCCACGGCCCCTTCGACTCCTCGGGCTTCTTCACCTCGAACAGGTAAGCGGGGATGAGGCGGCGGCCGTCCTGGCGCAGCGGACCGTTGCCGAACAGCGGATCGTCGGTCGGCAGCTCCTTCATCTTGGCGACGACCTTGGCGCCGTCATGCGGATTGCCGCCGAGTGCGTCCATCGCCTTCAGATAGTGCAGCACCATCGCGTAGTTGCCGGCCTGCGTCATCGAGGGCATCGCGTTCTTGCTGGCGAGCGCAGAGAAGCGCTTGGACCATTCGCGGGTCTTGTCGTTCAGGTCCCAGTAGAACGATTCGGTGAAGGTCAGGCCCTGGGCGGTCTTGAGGCCCAGCGAATGCACGTCGTTGATGAACAGCAGCAGGGCCGCGAGCTTCTGGCCGGCGGAGACGATGCCGAATTCGGCCGCCTGCTTGATCGAGTTCGTGGTGTCGCCGCCGGCGTTGGCAAGGCCTACCACCTTGGACTTGGAGGATTGCGCCTGCAGCAGGAAGGATGAGAAGTCCGCGGTATTGATCGGATGCTTGACGCTGCCGAGCACCTTGCCGCCGTTCGCGGTCACGACCGCCGTGGTGTCGCGTTCGAGCGCGTGGCCGAAGGCATAATCCGCAGTCAGGAAGAACCAGCTGTCGCCGCCGGCCTTGGTCAGCGCCTTGCCGGTGCCGTTGGCCAGCATGTAGGTGTCATAGGTGTAGGAGATCGTGTTCGGCGTGCAGGCCTTGCCGGTGAGGTCGGCGGAGGCGGCGCCGGAATTCAGCAGCACCGCATTCTTTTCCTTGACAAGGTTGCTGACCGCCAGGGCGACACCGGAGTTCGGCGTGTCGGCGATCGCGTCGACCTTCTCGTTGTCGATCCACTGCCGGGCGATGTTGACGCCGACGTCGGGCTTGTTCTGGTGATCGCCGCTGATGACGTCGATCTTCCAGCCCTTCTTGAGCAGGCCGGAATCCTCGACCGCCATCTTGATCGCAACCACGGAGTTGGGGCCGCCGATGTCGGCATAGAGGCTCGACATGTCGTTGAGCACGCCGATCTTGACGGTCTTGTCCTGCGCGTAGGCGGATGTTGCAAAACCGAAGGCGGCACAGGCCAGAAGGGCCGCGGAGCGGCGCGCGAACGTCGTCGTCATAAAAGGTTTCCTCCCTTGTCAAATATGCGGACGGCTCTCTTGCGGAGCCTTGTTCCGGCTGATTGGCTCTAGCCTTTCCCAGGGCCGGCGGCAATGCGCCTAAAGCCGGATGACGCTGCGTCGTAGCGTCATCCTTCGGTTAACTTTTGGGCAAAATGCGTTGAGACGCTATTTGAGCGCGTCCGATGTCAGCTTGAATTTCTGGATGCGCTTTCCGGTATCGACCTCGGCGGTATAGACGTTACCCCTCGCGTCGATCGCCATGGCATGCACCCAGTGGAATTGACCGGCGTTGCGGCCGTTGTGCCCGAAGCTGCCGACCACGCTACCATCTTCGCGCTTGATGACCCTGATCTCGTTGTTCTCGCCATCGGCGCTGAGCAGATAGGTCTGCTTCGGATCGGGCCAGATCGCGACGTCCCACACCGCGCCGTTGCCGAGTGTGTTCTTCTCGAAGAAGAACTCCTTCACGAAGCTGCCGTCCTTCCTGAACACCTGGATGCGGTTGTTGATGCGGTCGCAGACATAGACGAGGCCGTCATTGGCAAGCTTCACGCAGTGGACCGGGTTGCCGAATTGCTGCGCGACCTGCGCCTTGGGATCGTAGGGCGCCTGCTTGGCGTCGTCGGGCTTGTTGCCGTAGGCCCCCCAGTGTCGCTTGTAGGCCAGCGTCGTCGCATCGAACACGATGACACGGCGGTTGCCGTAGCCGTCGGCGACGTAGATTTCGTTCGCCTCCTTGTCGAGTGCGGTCTCGGCGGGCTTGCCGAGCTGCGTCGTGTCGTTGCTGCCGAGGCTCGGGGCGAACTTGCCGATCTGGGCGACGAACTTGCCGTCGAGCGTGAACTTCAAAATGGCGTTGTCGTTGTCGGCATTGCCGCCGACCCAGACGAAGCCGCGCTCGTCGACCTCGATGCCGTGCTCGCGGCCGACCCATTCATAGCCCTGGCCGGGACCGCCCCAGGACCGCAGCAGATTGCCGTCGGCGTCGAACTCGAGCACGGGCGGCGCCGACACGCAGCATTTCGAGCGCGGCGGAGTGAGGCTTGCGCCTTTCTCGTCGTCGGTGAGCGAGCGCGGGCGATGGATCACCCAGATATGGCCCTGCCAGTCGACCGTGATGCCGCCGACCTGGCCGAGGATCCAGTTGTTGGGCAGCTGCTTCGGCCAGGAGGGATCGACCGCGAAGGTCGGGACGTCGCCGGCATTCGATGCAACCGGAGACGCGAGCGCGACGGCTGCGATCAGAATGGAGAGTGCGTGACGTGCGAGCGCAGACGCAAAGCCTGCGCGATCATGCCATGGCGCCATGGCAACCTCCCTTTTTTGGCGTGCGGCTTGCTGCCGCTTGCGCGCGGGCAGTCAATCGCGGGGAGGCAGGCGAGTCAATCAGGCAAGGAAATTACGCAGGCGAGCGGAAGCTCATCAGGCTGCGCGTCTTGTAGTCGTAGAACTTGCCGGTCTCGGTCCAGTCAGGCGCGCACATCGGCACGATGAATTCGGCGACCTGCTCGGGCGTGTCGAGCGTCGCGGGGTCTTCGCCCGGCATCAGCGTGGCGCGCATGCGGGTGCGGACCGGGCCGGGGTTGAACAGGTTGACGCGGAGCTTCGTGTTCGCGGTCTCCTGCGCCCAGGCGCGCGCCAGCGTCTCCAGCGCGGCCTTGGACGCTGCGTAGGGGCTGACATAGGCGGTCGCCTTGTTGGCGACGCCCGAGGTGATGAACACGGCGCGGCCCGCATCCGACTGCTTCAGCAGCGGCTCCATGCAGCGGATCAGCTGGAAGTTGGCGGAGACGTTCACGGCCATCACGTCGGTGAAGGTCTTCAGCTCGATATGGCCGATCGGCGAGGAGGGACCGAGCACGCCGGCATTGCCGACGAGGATGTCGAGCTTGCCATAGCGCTCGTGCAGGCCGGCGCCGAGCCGCGCGATGCCGTCGGAATCGGTGAGGTTGAGCGGCACCAGGGTGGCGCTGCCGCCGATCTTCCGGATCTCGTCATCGAGCTCCTCGAGCCCGCCTTGCGTGCGCGCCACCGCCACGATATGCGCGCCGGCTTTGGCGAGCGCGATCGCGGCGGCATGGCCGATGCCGCGCGAGGCGCCGGTGACGAGAGCAATGCGATCAGCGAGGAGTTTTGTCATGGCGGGGTTTTACAGGCGTGGATGGCCGGGACAAGCCCCCATCCGCATCTGTCATTTCCGGGATGGTGCGAAGCACCAGACCTCAGATGCGCAATCGCGCATCGGGGAATCTCGAGATCCCGGGCTCGATGCTTCGCATCGCCCCGGGATGACGACTACGCCGTCAGCTCGCTTCCGCCAGCAGCGACAATTGCCGCGGCTGCTGCTCGGTCTGGGTCTGGTCGGTGAGGTGGGTCGGATAGGCGCCGGTAAAACAATGATCCGAGAACTTCGGATTGGCCGGATCGCGGCCGGGCTCGCCCATGGCGCGGTACATGCCGTCGATCGACAGGAAGGCGAGCGAGTCGGCGCCGATGATCTCGCGCATCTCCTCCAGCGAATGCGTCGCGGCCAGGAGGCCGCCGCGGTCGGGCAGGTCGATGCCGTAATAATCGGGATAGAGGATCGGCGGCGAAGCGAGGCGGAAGTGCACTTCCTTGGCGCCGGCATCGCGCATCATGCGCACGATCTTCTTCGAGGTGGTGCCGCGCACCAGCGAGTCGTCGATCAGGATGATGCGCTTGCCTTCGATCGCGGCGCGGTTGGCCGAATGCTTCATGCGCACGCCGGATTCGCGGATCGCCTGCGTCGGCTGGATGAAGGTGCGGCCGACATAGTGGTTGCGGATGATGCCGAGCTCGAACGGCACGCCCGAATGCTGGCTGTAGCCGACCGCGGCGGGCACGCCGGAATCCGGCACCGGCACGACGACGTCGATCGGCACGTGGCTCTCGCGCGCGAGCTGCGCACCGAAGGCCTTGCGGACCTCGTAGACCGAGCGGCCGTGGACGATGGAATCCGGACGGGCGAAATAAATGTATTCGAAGATGCAGGGACGCGGCGCCATCGGCGGGAACGGCTTGTGGATGTCCTGGCCGTTCTCGTCGAACACGATGACTTCGCCCGGCTCGATGTCGCGGATGAAGCGCGCGCCGATGATGTCGAGCGCGCAGGTCTCCGAGGTCAGGATCGGGCAGCCGTCGAGCTCGCCGAGCACCAGCGGGCGGATGCCACGCGGATCGCGCGCGCCGACCAGCTTCTTGTTGGTCAGCGAGACCAGCGCATAGGCACCCTCGATCTCGCGCAGCGCGTCGATGTAGCGCTCGATGAAGCGGCTGCGCCTGGAGCGCGCGACCAGATGCAGGATCACCTCGGTGTCGGTGGTCGACTGCATCATGGCGCCGTGGCGCACCAGCTCGCGGCGCAGCGTCAGGCCGTTGGTGAGGTTGCCGTTATGGGCGACCGCCAGACCGCCGGCATTGAGCTCGGCGAACAGCGGCTGCACGTTGCGCAGGATGGTGGCGCCGGTGGTGGAGTAGCGGACATGGCCGACGGCCATATTGCCGGGGAGGCGGTCGATCACTTCGCGGCGGGAGAAGGTGTCGCCGACGAGGCCGAGGCGGCGTTCACTGTGGAAGCGGCTGCCGTCGTAGGAGACGATGCCGGCGGCTTCCTGGCCGCGGTGCTGAAGGGCGTGCAGACCAAGCGCGGTGATGGCGGCGGCGTCCGGGTGACCATAGATGCCGAAGACGCCGCATTCCTCGCGCAGCGTATCTCCTTCCAGGTCGTCCTGAACCTCTAGAGCGGCCGGGCTTGGGCCGGCGTTTGGATCGAGATCAAGTTGGGCGTCCTGGTCAGGGTGTCGCATCTCGTCCGCGCCTCTCTTTAAGGGCAATCAACGCGCCGCAGGTTTCTCGATCAGTTTCTTCAAACTGTCACGAGCAGGTTTACTGTATCCGTCGCCACTGCCCGAAGGCTGCTGCTCGGATTCAGCTTGATCATCATCTGGTTTGTTTTTCTTGAATCTCTTCAAGATGGTGTTCTCGGGGTCGTCAGGCAAGAGGGCCATTAGCCAATCCCCGGTTCCCTGGAGCACAACGCGGGATTTGGCCCCCGTCACCCAGTCCGGGCGCTGCTTGTCCGGAACCAGCCAGGTGAAGAACAGGAAGGCGACCACGACGATCAAAAGCCCGCGAGCCAGGCCAAACAGGAAGCCGAGGGTGCGGTCCAGCGCGCCGATCCTGGAATCCAGGATCATGTCGGAGATCCGGACCGTGATCACGGAGACCACGACCAGGGTGCCGACGAAAACGCCGGCGACGACGACCACGCTCGCGACGGTATCGTTGTTGAAATAGCTCTTGGCGGTCGGCAGCAGCTTTGAGAAGGAGTACAGCGTCACGATCGCCGCGGCGCCCCAGGCCGCGATCGACAGGATTTCGCGCATGAAGCCGCGGACCATCGCGAGCAGGCCCGAGATCAGCATCACACCGAGCAGGATCAGGTCGAGGAGTGTTACTGGCATCGGCTGGTCTGGTCCGCTCGTACGTCGAAGGTGCTCTAGCGAATCGGTGTTTGGCCGCTGCCCTAAAAGAGGGGCAGACGGCGTTCCCGGCAAGGCCGCAACCACGCAATCCCATGCTGCTTTTGTGACGGCTGTATAGCGGCGGGGGCCTCCGGCGTCACCTCCACCTAACCCTCTCCACGGCGGAATCTTGCCGGTGTGGCATTTTTCTCTGCCGGCGCGTTCGATTCGCCCCGGCGCGAGCCCTTGGCGGCAATCTCTGCGACCAATGTCGTCAGGCTGTTGACCGCGTTCAGGGACAGTCCGGCGTCACCGCCGGCATCCCCGCCTCGGGCCGATTCGGGCAGCACGGCGCGCTTGAAGCCCAGCTTAACCGCCTCCTTGAGCCGGGCCGGGGTCTGCGCCACCGGCCGGATCACGCCAGAGAGCGAAATCTCGCCGAAATAGACCGCGTCGGTGGGTAACTGCGCGTTAACCAGGGAGGACACCAGCGCGGCCGCGGCGGCCATGTCGGCCGCGGGCTCGTGGATGCGCAAGCCTCCCGCCACGTTCAGATAGACGTCGTGGCCCGACAGCTTGACCCCGCAATGGGCCTCCAGCACCGCCAGCACCATCGAGAGCCGACTCTGATCCCAGCCCACCACGGCCCGTCGCGGGGTGCCGAGCGAGGTCGGCGCCACCAGCGCCTGCAATTCGACCAGGACGGGCCGCGTGCCCTCGATGCCCGCGAACACTGCGGTGCCGGGCGTGCCGAGATCACGCTCGGACAGGAACAGCTCGGAGGGATTGGTGACCTCGCGCAGGCCAAGGCCCGTCATTTCGAACACGCCGATCTCGTCGGTCGGGCCGAAACGGTTCTTCACGGCGCGCAGGATGCGGAACTGCTGCGAGCCTTCGCCCTCGAACGACAGCACGGCGTCGACCATGTGCTCGACCACGCGGGGGCCGGCAATCTGGCCGTCCTTGGTGACATGGCCGACCAGGATGATGGCCGCACCGGTTTTCTTCGCAAAGCGGATCAGCGCCTGCGCCGAGGCGCGCACCTGGGTCACCGTACCCGGCGCGGATTCCACCGTGTCGGTCCACATCGTCTGGATCGAATCGATCACGATCAACCGCGGGACCGCGCCCTCGGACAGCGTCGAGACGATGTCCTCGACCGAGGTCTCGGCGGCGAGCTGCACCGGCGCATCGGACAGCCCGAGCCGTTCGGCGCGCAGGCGCACCTGCGCGACGGCTTCTTCGCCGGAGATGTAGACGATGCGGTGGCCGGCGCGTGCCATCATGCTGGTGGCCTGCGTCAGCAATGTCGACTTGCCGATGCCGGGATCGCCGCCGACCAGCAGCACCGAGCCGCGCACGAAGCCGCCGCCGGTGACGCGGTCGAGCTCGGTCATCCCTGAGGACAGGCGCGGCGCATCCTGGGTTTTCCCCGACAGGCTCTCCAGCGCAAACGTCCGTCCCTTACGCTTGGAGCGGATCGAGACGGGGATGCTGCCGCTGGTGTCCTCCTCGGCAAGCGTATTCCACTCGCCGCAGGATTCGCACTTGCCCTGCCAGCGGTTATAGGCCGCGCCGCAGTTCTGGCAGACGAAGGAAAGCGTGTTCTTGGCCATGGGGCGTCAATCGTGCTCAGGGAGATTGCGTCGCGTTCCATAGCATGGAGAGCCCGGCCGCGACCATGATCGCGTCCATCAGCAGGCGGAACACGTCCGGCTTCAGGTGCAGCACGAAGCGTTTTGCGATGAAGGCGCCCGACATCAGCGAGGCACCCGCGATCAGGCCCTTCATGAAGACATCGCCGGTCAGCGCGCCGAAACGCTCGAAGGTCACCGATTTCGCGAAGTAGAGGCCGAGCGAGGAGGCCGCCTCGGTGGCGAGGAAAGCGCCCTTGCTGAGTCCGTAGAACAGGAACAGCGGCACGCTGAGCGGGCCGGTCGAGACCACGATGCCGGTGAGATAGCCGATCACGGCGCCGCCGATCGCCAGATGCCAGAGATTGGCCTTGAGGTCGTGCCGCGCCAGCCAGTGCCGCACCGGCACCATCGCGATCAGGAATATGCCGATGGCGAGGTCCACCGCATGAGAAGGCAGCGCCAGCAGCGTCCGTGCGCCGAGCACGGCGGCCGGAATGCCCGTGACCGAATAGGCCGCGCAGGCCCGCCAGTCGACCTCTCGCCACCAGGCCAGGATCCGCGAAAAGTTCGCCATCACGGACGCGACCGCCATGATCGGCACCGCTTCCTTCGGCCCATAGGCATAGACCAGCACCGGCATCAGCATGATCGACGAGCCGGTGCCCACGATGCCTGAAATGGTGCCGGCGACGAGGCCGACGATGAGGACGAAGAGGAAGGCCAAAACGCTCTCCACGAATCGGGAGAGTTTAGCCGCGGGCAGCGATATGGGCGATTCGTGCTAGGCGAGGGAACCTATTGCGCTACGCATCGGCATGCCGGTCTGGGCGCCGGCTTTGAGGCATTTCAATGCGGCGGCTTCGCAGCTCACATCGAGCGCAATCTGCAGCGACACGCCTTCGCTCAGCATGGCCGCGAACGCGCCGACAAAGGTGTCGCCAGCGCCGGTCGTGTCCACCGGCGTGATCCGTGGAGCAGCCGCGCGGAAGCGGGAGCCGTCGGCCGTCACCGCCAGCGCGCCTTGCGCGCCGGCGGTCACGATGCAGGTCAGGTCGCCGGCCCTGGCGAGGTCCGCGGCAGCGGCCTCGTAACTGGACGTAGCGAGGTCGATGGCGCCGGCGGCGTCCAGCGCCTCGTGCTCGTTGACGAGGAGATGGTCGGTCACGGCAAGAAGCTTTGTCACCATCTCGCGGGTCATCCTCTCCGGGACGGGCGCGAGATTCCAGACGACGGTGCCGGCGGCCAATGTCGTCCTGCGCGCAGCCTCGAGCGCCTGCGCGAAGGGCACTTCCATCTGAAGCACCAGCACCGTGTCGGGACCAAACAGCCTGGCCGGGAGATCCCCGGCATTCGCGGCCATGTTGGCGCCGCTTGCGACCGTGATCGCATTCTCGCCGGCCTGGTCGACCGTGATAAAGGCGCAGCCGGTCGGCTCGTCGGCCCCGACGACGAGGCCGGTGTCGACTTCGTTGGCCCGGAGGTTCTCGATCGCGCTGTTGCCAAACCCGTCCCGGCCGACGCGGCCCGCCATCCGGACTTGTCCCGGTCCCGCGATCCGCGCGGCGGCAACGGCCTGGTTGGCGCCCTTGCCGCCGAAATGCGTCTGGTAGGACGGCGCGAGCACCGTCCGGCCGGGGCCTGGAATGATCGGGACCTTCGCGACGAGGTCGATGTTGAGCGACCCGAACACCAGGATCATGGTGGAGAGGCCCTCAGCCTTGCTCGTCCATGACGCGCAGTTTCTCGACCCGACGGCGGAAATCCTCGTCGGTCGAGAACTCCGCGGAGAGGTAGGACGAGACGAGATCCACGGCGAGCCAGGCGCCGACGATCTGCGCGCCGATGCACATGACGTTGACGTCGTCGTGCTCGACGCTCTGATGGGCGGAATGAACGTCGTGACAGACCGCGGCGCGGATGCCCTTCATCTTGTTGGCCGCGATCGAGGCGCCGACGCCGGTGCCGCACACCATGATGCCGCGTGCGGCTTCGCCCGACGTCACCTTCTGCGCCACGGCCCGCGCGATGTCGGGGAAGTCCACCGGCTTGTCGTCATGGGAGCCGACATCGACGATGTCGTGGCCGAGCTTGCGGATGTGGTCGATAACGGTCTGCTTGAGCGGCCAGCCGGCGTGGTCGGATCCGATGACGAGACGCATGTGGTGTCCTTCTTGATTTTTCATTGACCGTGACAACCGGAAAGCGGCTGTCACGGCTTCTCTTTCGTTCAGCTACGCATGTCGGGCGGCAGCTCGACCCCGTGGAATTTCTTGTAGATCGCGTTGAGCTTGCCGTTCTTGACGTTCTCGGTGATCCAGCCGTTGAGCTTGTCCATCAGGCGCTGCTCGCCTTTCTTCAGGCCGATGGCGAGGTCGAAGGTTGCGAGCGGAATCTTCGACTCGAAGATGCGGGCGGGATTCTTGACGCCGATCTGGTTGATGATCGTGGCCGACGTGCCGACGCAATCGACCTGACCGGAGACGGCCGCGGTGACTTCCGTGGCGTCGTCGTCATAGCGGGCGATCGTCAGCTCCTTGTCCTTCATGTTGGACAGGGTGGTATCCTGCGTGGTCCCGCGCGAGACGCCGATGGTCTTGCCTTTCAGGTCGGGCCAGTCCTTGACGTTCATCGACTTGAGGCAGCCGACGTCGGACTGCAGCGTCGCATAGCGCTTGGTGAAGTCGATGACCTTGGCGCGCTCGGGCGTCACCGACAGGGTCGAGATGATGATGTCGGCCTTGCCGGTCAAGACGTTCGGGATGCGGGTCGCGCCGGTGGTCTGGATGAATTCGAGCTCGAGGCCCCAGTCCTTGGCGAGCAACTGAGCCACCTCGACGTCGGAGCCGGTCGGCTTCATGCTGGAATCCATCATGCCCGAGGGCGGAATCGCAAGATCGGTTGAAATGCGAATCTTCTTGGCCTTCATCACGTCGTCGAGCAGGTCGGCCGATGCCGGCGTGGCGGATAAAATGACGAGGCCGAGCAGCGCGGCGGCGGTCCCCAGCAGTGTCTTGTTGGTCATCCCTAGTTCTCCTCTCCCTGTTATGATTTTAGATTTCCGGTGCCCACGAATTGCGTGAGCTCCGGCGTCGTCGGCGATGTCAGGATCGAGGCGGGGCCGGTCTCGTGAACCTTGCCGCGATGCATGAACACGATCCGGTCGGCGATGCCTTTGGCAAAGCCCATCTCGTGCGTGACCATCACCATGGTCATGCCGTCCGCCGCCAGCTGCTCGATCACCTTCAGTACTTCGGCGGTGAGTTCGGGGTCGAGCGCAGAGGTGACCTCGTCGAACAGCATCACCTTCGGCTGCATGGCGAGCGAGCGCGCGATCGCGGCGCGCTGCTGCTGGCCGCCCGACAATTGCTCGGGATAGGCGTGCAGCTTCTCTTCGAGCCCGACCTGCGCCAGCACCTTTCGCGCGAGGTCCTTGGCCTGCGAATTCGCCAGGCCCTTTACGGCGCAGGGCGCCAGCGTGATGTTCTGCTCGATCGTCAGGTGTGGAAACAGATTATAGCTCTGGAACACGATACCGACGTCCTGGCGCAGCGCGCGCAGATCGACGTCGGGACGGTCGACCCGATGCCCGCAAACGACGATCTCGCCGCCGTCGACCTTCTCGAAACGGTCGATGCAGCGCAGCGCCGTGCTCTTGCCGGAGCCTGAGCGGCCGATCAGCGCCAGCACTTCGCCGCGCTCGACTGCGAAGCTGACGCCATCGAGGACCCGGAGCGAGCCAAAGCTCTTTTGCACGTCGCGGAGCGACACGATTGAGTCGGAGGAGGGGTTCTGTTGCATGTCAGGCCGGCGCGAGGTTGGATCTGCCACGCCCCATCCGCCGTTCCAGCCTCTGGCTGAACAGCGACAGCGGATAGCACATGGCGAAATAGATGACGGCGATGATGGCGTAGATGGCGAAGGGCTCGAACAGCGAGTTGTTGACGATCTGCCCCGAGCGCATCAGCTCGACGAAGCCGACGACGGAGGCGAGCGAGGTGTTCTTGACGATCTGCACCATGAAGCCGACGGTGGGCGGCGTCGCGATGCGAATGGCCTGCGGCAGGATAACTTTCATCATGCGCTGGGTCCGGCTCAGCGCCAGGCCTTCGGCGGCCTCCCATTGCGGCTTCGGCACGGACTGGATGCAGCCGCGCCAGATCTCGCCGAGATAGGCGGCGACGTACAGCGTCAGCGAGGCGCCGGCAGCAGCGAGCGGCGAGACCTTGAGGCCGATCGCGGCGAGACCGAAATAGCCGAGGAACAGGATGACGAGTAGCGGCGTGCCCTGGATGAGCTGGACATAGACGGCGCTGGCAATCCGCACCGATTTCAGCGGCGATATCCGCGCGAGCGCGATCACGAAACCGACGATGCCGCCGCCGATCAGCGCGATCACCGACAAGCCAATGGTCCACAGCGCGCCCTGGCCGAGGAACATCAGATGATTGATGTTGAGATGTCCGCCCATGATCATCTCACAACGGCGTGCCGAGCCGGCGACGGCGCGGAAACAGCACGAGGCCGAGGCCCCAGAAGCCGGCGCGCATCACCAGCGACAGGATGACGTAGAGCACGGCGACGATGATGTAGGTCTCGAACGCGCGATACGTATCCGACTGGATGTAGTTGGCGACGGCGGTGAGCTCCTCGGCCGAGATCTGCGAGCAGACCGAAGAGGCCAGCATCAGCAGCACGAACTGGCTGGTCAACGCCGGATAGACCTTCTCGATCGCCGGCAGCAGGATGATGTGCCAGTAGATCTGGAGGCGCGACAGCGCCAGGCCCTCGGCCGCCTCGATCTGTCCCCGCGGGATCGCCTCGAAGCCGGCGCGCATGATCTCGGCGGTGTAGGCGCCGACGTTGATCGTCAGCGCGGCCACGGCCACCGTGAAAGCGGAGAATTTCAGCCCCAGACTGGCCAGGCCGAAATAGACCAGGAAGATCTGAACCAAGAGCGGCGTGTTGCGGATGGTCTCGACATAGGCCTTGCAGGCGCCTGATATCAGCGCGTTGTGCGTTCCGCGCCCGACCGCCGCGAGCGTGCCGAGGAGGGCGCCGAGCACCGTCGCGAAGGCGGCAAGCTCCAGCGTGAGGACGGCGCCGGCGAGAAAGCTCGGCCAACGCTCCAGCACTGCGGGGAAGTCGAGTTGAAGGCTCATCGCCACCCGTTCAGCCGGTTGTCTGGTTGGTCATGCGGTCGTAGACGCGGAACAGCGCCTGGTTGCCGTTGCTTCCTTCGCCGTGCGCGCGCGCATCGACATACTGGCTGGTCACGAGCGCGGTGCCGGGGAGCGGCACGCTGAGCGCCTGCGCGTGCTCCTGGACCAGGCGGAGGTCCTTGAGCTGGAGATCGATCCGGAAGCCGGCGGAGACGTCGCCTGCGATCATCTGGGGGCCGAGCTTGTCGAGCATCCAGGAGGCCGCGGAGCCACCGAGCAGAACCCGGCGCAGCAGATTGAGATCGAGGCCCGAAGCGCGCCCAAGCGCCAGCGCCTCGCAAATCGCCTGGATGTTGATGCCGCAGATCAGCTGGTTGCAGAGCTTGACGGTCTGGCCGGCGCCGGACGCGCCGACATGCGTGATGGTGGTGCCCATCGCACGGAAGAACGGCTCGGCCTGCGCAAAGGCGTCCGCATCGCCGCCGGCCATGATCGAGAGCGCGGCATTCTTGGCGCCAACCGGCCCGCCGGAGACCGGCGCGTCGATGAAGCCGACGCCGATCTTTTGCAGGTCGGCATGGATGCGGCGGACGGCGACTGGCGAAATCGTGCTCATGTCGACGACGAGCTTGCCTGATGGCGGCGACTTCAGCAGGCCGTGCTCGCCGTAAATGGTCGCCTCGACATGGGGCGTGTCGGGCAGCATGGTGATGACGATGTCGGCGCCTTGCGCGGCATCGGCTGGACTCTTGGCACGAGCAGCGCCTTCCCTGGCGCTGTCGGCCAGTGCCGCCTCGTCGAGATCGAACACGCGAACTGCGTGGCCGGCCATCAGCAAGTTGCGCACCATCTCTCGGCCCATCGTGCCGATGCCGATGAAGCCGACATTGCCCTTGTCGTTCCGTCCCATGTAATCAGTCCGTTTCTTGGTTGATTGGCTTCTTGGTTGACCGCGCTGCCGCGATCATCCCGAGGCGCTGGTCTTGTCGATGTCGCCGACGATGGCGCGCCGCCGGTACTCGTCGCCGATGGCGAAATGCTTGCGCAGCGTCGCGTCCGCCCGCTCCGGGTCGCGCGCAATCACGGCCTCGAAGATGCGGCGGTGATCGTCGATCAGATAGGTCTTCATCGACGGGAAGGCCTGCACCAGCTCACGGCGGCTGCGATGCGAATGGGTCAAGAGGCCGGCCAACGAACCATGCAGGACCGTCAGTGTCTCCGAATGCGAGGCGACGACGATGGCACGGTGGAAGTCGAAATCGGCCATGCCGCCGGCATCGGCCTCGTCGATCGTCTCGCCGATCTTCGCGAGCGCGCGCTGCAGGCGCTCGAAATCTGCAATGTTGGCACGCTCGCAGGCGAGGCGGATCGCCTGGCATTCGATCGCGACGCGCGCCTGCATGACGTCGTCGAGCATGTCCGCCTGCTGGGCGAGCGCGAAGGTGAAGAAGTCGTTCAGCACCGACACGTCCGGCCGGGTCACCACGGTGCCGATGCGATCGCGGATCTCGACGATGCCGAGCACGGTGAGGGCACGCAGTGCCTCGCGGACGATCGGCCGGCTGACGCCGAGGAGAGTTGCCAGCTCGCGTTCCGAGATGAGGCGGTCGCCGGGCTTGAGCGAGCCGGCGAGCAGGCGTTCGCGCAGGAAGGCGAACACCTTCTCGAACCCTTTTTCGCCTTCGGTGGCCCGCTTGAGCTCCATTCCCGTCCCGCTGGTCTGATCTTGGTCAGACCAGTATGCTGACCAAGGGGCTGAGGTCAAGAGGCTCGGCTCTCAAGCCGGCCTCGGTTCCGGCCTTAGTCCACCGGGAGCCGCTTTTGGCCGTCGATGTCGACATCGCCCAGTCCGTGATCGGGTCGTCGGGGCGGCATCGAGGCGGCGCTCGCGGCAAACTGGACGGCGAAGCTCGACTATCTCCACATCGACCTTGGCAGAACCTATTCGACGAAGACGTTCATTCTCGACAACGACGAGTTACCGATCCGACATCCGCAACAATGTCGATCGCGTCGGCTTCAACTCAGCGGACGATCCTCGCAGCGATACTGACACCCATTGCGGGTCGGAGTTTCGGAAACGCTTGAACGTCACGTTCTGCGCCTGTGCGGCACCAATGCAGGCGAGCGACATCGCAGCGATCAGAATAATTCGCACCGCGAATAATCTCGGAATAGATCAGGTGGGCTAAGAAATTATCGCGAAACTGGCGCAACCATGGCTTTCGTGTCGGACACCGTCCAGTCGCTCAGGGTTGGCAACCCTTCTCCTGTTCGGCCAAAGATGGCAGCGATCGGGTTCGATCTTGCGGCGCGCTCTCCGAGTTGCCATCATCCGTGCGAACCGCGATCATGATGCCGTGACTCTCAATTCTCTCAGAAGCAATGTCCGTCGCCTTTACGAGGGCGCAACGCCGAGCGGCGTGCGCTTCCGCTACGCGCTGCTTGCCTTCGATATCGTGACGGTGCTGTTCATCATTGCAACCTCGTTCCTGCCTCCCAGTGAGATCATCGAGACGCTCGATGTCCTGTTCGGCGTCACGTTACTCGCCGACTTCTCGGCGCGGCTTCTGGTCGATCGGCATCCGTTTCGAAAATTCAGTCAACTCGCGACTTGGGCTGACATGGTTGCGATCGTATCGTTCCTGGCACCGCTTGCCGGCGAGGCGGGCGGCTTTTTCCGGATCTTGCGAACGTTGGGCCTGCTTCGCGACTACCAGATGCTGGTGAGGTTGCGCATGGATTCTCCCTTCTTCCGTCGCAACGAAGACGTCATCTTCGCCGTCACGAACCTGGCCGTCTTCATCTTCGTCATGACCGGGATCGTTTACGAGACCCAGAAGTTTCGCAACGATGAGATCCGGAACTATGCCGATGCCCTGTATTTCACCGTCACGGCGCTGACAACGACCGGCTTTGGCGACATTACCCTGCCGGGCACGCTCGGTCGCTTGATCACCGTCGTGATCATGATTTTCGGCGTGACGCTGTTCTTCAATCTCGCACGCGCGCTCCTCAGTCCCCACAAGGTGCGATTTCCGTGCCCGACTTGCGGGCTCCAGAGGCACGATGCCGACGCCGTGCATTGCAAGGCCTGTGGCACCGTTCTCAATATTCCCGACGAAGGGGCCATCTGAATCCCCGAGGCATCGTGCCGGTGTTTTGCCCGACGGCAGGCAGGTCGAATTGCGGAAATCAGTAACTCATTGATCCGACAGCGGTCGGCTGCTGTGCATGGGGTTGTTTTTCATATTTTGGTTGAGGCGTCCTGCTGCTGACAGCATGTTGGCAGCAGGGGCTGGCTATGCCCCAGTTCTGACACAACGGGAGGGGTCATGCCGATCGAGGCAAGTTGTCATTGCGGTGAGACGGTGTTCGAGGTGACGGAGGTGCCTTCGAGCGTGACGCGCTGCACCTGCTCGCTCTGCGCCAAGCGCGGCGCGCTGTGGGCCTATTACACGCCGGCGCAGTTTCGTCTGCTGTCACCGCCGGACAATGTCGCGACCTATCTCTGGGGTAGCCGCACCGTCAAACATCATTTCTGTGCAAGCTGCGGCTGCGGCACCTATTCGGAGTCGCCGGACTGGTCGACCGGCAAGCCCGATTTCGATAATCCCAAGGTCGCGGTGAATGCGCGCCTGTTCGACGATTTCGATCTGGAGGCGGTGCCGGTCAACATGATTGACGGCAAGAACTTGTGGTGAGCATGCATGCGCGCAGATGTCCGCTGCACGTTCGCGCTCTTGAGGCCATTTTGAAAAGCTGATTTGGTTCCGGCCCTGGAGAAAAGGGGAGGAAGCCATGATGCGTCTTTTTGCGCGACTCATGCTCGCAATGTGTCTCGCCGTTGCAGCCGGCTTCAATGTCCAGGCGCAGACCAGGCCGAAGGTGACTTCGCTCGGACCGGACTTCCCCAAGGCAGCGCTGTTCGTCGGCAACAGCTTCTTCTACTACAACAACGGCATGCCCGGGCATCTCACCTTCATGGAGCGGGCTGTGGATCCCGCGAACAAGGCGGTGTACCGCAACACCATGGTGACGATCGGCGGCTCCGGCCTCGATTGGCACGACATGGACAATCTGCTGCGGCCGGGCGGCCTCGGCGCGTATTCCTTCGACGAGCAGAACAACGTCATCTTCAACAAGCCAGGCCGGCAGTACGACGCCGTCGTGATGATGGATTGCAGCCAGTGCCCGATCCATCCGCAATTGAAGGACGCGTTCGCGACTTTCGCGAAGAAGGACAGCGAGATCGTTCGCGTCCACGGCATGCGGCCGGTGCTGTTCATGTCCTGGGCCTATGCTGACAAGCCGGAGATGACGGAATCGTTGGCCGAGGCCTACACGATCGCAGGCAATGCCAACGATGCGTTGGTCATTCCTGCAGGTCTTGCCTTCGCGCGGGTGCGCAAGCTGCGGCCGGAGCTCAATCTGTATGCGCTGGACAAGCGGCATCCGAGTCCGGCGGGCACCTATCTTGCGGCATGCGTGACGTTTGCCGCGTTGACAGGCCGTTCGCCTGTCGACAATGCCTACACTTTGGGGCTGGATGCGGGGACGGCGCAGCTTCTGCAAAAGGCGGCATGGGACACGGTGCAGGACTATTATGGGCGCTGAACTCGGGTGATCGCAGGGTGGGCAAAGGCGCACTTGCGCCGTGCCCACCGTCTGTCTCCGTAAACGAGTTTGGTGGGCACGCTTCGCTTTGCCCACCTACGGCACTTCTGCTATTTCAACACCACCCATGCTGGCGCGTGATCGCTGGCGCCATCCTCGCCGCGGATATTCTTGTCGACGCCGGCCTTGGCCAGGCGCGGGGCGAGGGCTGGGCTGAGCAGGAGATGATCGAGCCGCAGCCCCGCATCGCGCGGCCAGCGGTTCCGCTTGTAGTCCCAGAACGTGTAGATGCGCTGGTCCGGATGCAGCTCGCGGATCGCATCGCACCAGCCTTGCTCGACGAGCGAAGCAAAGGCTGCCCGGCTCTTCGGCTGGATCAGCGCATCCTTGTCCCATGAGCGCGTCGGATAGATGTCGATCTCTGCAGGCGCGACGTTGTAGTCGCCGGCGAGCACGACGGGCAGATCCTGCTTGATGAGGCTCTTGGCGTGGCGCTTGAGGCGCGCGAACCAGTCGAGCTTGAAGTCGAATTTCGGCCCCGGTTGCGGATTGCCGTTCGGCAGATAGATGCTGGTGACGATGATCCCGCGCACGGCGGCTTCGAGATAGCGGGCTTCGAGATCGCTGGGTTTTCCAGGCAAGCGGTCGCGGGTCAGAATGGGCTCTGCATTGCGGGCGAGGATCGCGACACCGTTCCAGGTCTTCTGTCCGCGCCACACCGCGCCATAGCCGGCCTTTTCGATCGCGGCCGCCGGAAATTCGCCATCACTTGCCTTCAATTCCTGAAGCGCGACGACATCGGGCTTTGCCGCGCGCAGCCATGCCAACAGATTGGGCAGGCGGCGGTTGACGTTGTTGATGTTGAATGTCGCGATCTTCATGTAGAGCTACCGGCTCCTGCCTTCCGTACCCGGAGATAAAATGTCCAAGTTGAACTTTGCCGCCATCGTCGTCGCCCTCGCGTTCTCCGGGGCCGCGTCGGCACAATCGTCCGACCCGCGCGGTGCGTGCAAGGCAGACTATGATAAATTCTGCGCCGGCATCGCGCCGGGTGGAGGGCGCGTCGTCGCCTGCCTCACCGACAAGCGCGATCAGCTCAGCGCGACCTGCAAGGCGGCGCTGGACAACAGGAAGAAGAAGTAAGCGATCCCTTCCGTGTCCCGGACGCGCGTAGCGCGAGCCGGGACCCAGACAGCGACACGGTGCGCTGTAGAGAGATGGGCCCCGGCTCAGCAGCGCACTGCGCCGCATCCGGGGCACGAGAGTTCAGCCCGGCAGCGGCGGCGGGGCTGCCGGCTGCTCGATTGGCGGCGGGGAGGGCGGTTGCTCGGCGGCCTGCGCTGGCTCCGGCTTCACCAGCGGTTCCTCTACATTGCCGCCTTTGTAGAGTCGGGCGTAGCGGTGGCCGAGGCTGGTCAGCACCTCGTAGCCGATGGTGCCGAAATGATGCGCGAGCTCGTCGACGGTGATGCCCTCGCCGAGCAGCGTCACCAGGTGGCCGCGCCGCGCTGCATTCGGCGGCAGATCGGTGATGTCGATCGCGATGAGATCCATGGAGACGCGGCCGGCGACGGGGCAGCGCTTGCCGGCGACGATGACCTCGGCGCCGCGGGTGCCGTCATTGGAGCTGGCGGCGCGGAAATAGCCGTCGGCATAACCGACCGCGATGATCGCGAGCTTTGTCGGCCGCCGCGCGGTCCAGGTGCCGCCATAGCCGACGGTCTCGCCGCGCTCGATAGTGCGGATCTGCACGATGCGCGCCTTGAGGTCGACCACCGGCTGCATCGGATTGTCGGCCTCCGGCGTCGGGTTGACGCCGTAGAGCGCAGCGCCCGGCCGCACCATATCGAACTGGAAGGGCGCGCCGAGGAAGATGCCGGAGGAATTGGCGAGCGCCGCCGGCACGCCGGAGAATTCGCTGGCGATGCCGCGGAAGGCCGCGAGCTGCTTGGCGTTCACGGGGCTGTTGAGCTGCTCGGCCGAGACCAGATGGCTCATCACCAGCGTGATGCCGTGATCGCCGGCATTGATGCGGGGGATGATGGCCTGCGCTTCCGATAACGTCAGGCCGAGCCGGTTCATGCCGGTGTCGATGTGAACGGCCGTGCCCCCGGTCCAGCCGGTGCGGCGGCAGAACACGTCCCACTCGGCGAGCTCGTTGAGGTCGCCGATGACAGGACGGCAATTGATCTTGGCGTAGTGCTCGCCGGTATTCTGGAAATAGCCGCCGAGCACGTAGATCGTGGGCTCCGGCACGGCTGCGCGCACCTTGCGCGCTTCCTCGATGGTGGCGACGAAAAAGGTCTTGCAGCCGGCCTTGCTCAGCGCACGCGCGACCTCGGCGGCGCCGCAGCCATAGGCGTCGGCCTTGATCACCGCCGAACACTCAGCCGGCACCGCCGTCTTCTCGAGCTTGCGCCAATTGGCAATGATGGCGTCGAGATCGACGGTCAGCACGCCGCCATAGGCAGCGAGCGCGGCAGCCTGGTTGGCCTCCGCGGAGAGAAGGCCGGATTGTGAGATGGTTTTCGGGTCGGACGCCATTGTCATGGCGTCGTTTTACGCAAGAGGCCGGTCCTGTTCAAGGAACTCAGTAGTCGTTGCCGCTGCGAGCCGGCAACTGACTGTCAGGCGCGAGGTCGCCGAACCGCGTGATCGAGGCCTCGAAGGCCAAGTCAACGGTGCCTGTCGGGCCGTGGCGCTGCTTGCCGATGATGACCTCGGCCTTGCCGTGCGCAAGACTCATGTCGAGCTGCCACTTCTCGTGTTCAGGCGTGCCCGGGCGCGGTTCCTTCATGGCGAGGTAATATTCCTCGCGATACACGAACAGCACGACGTCGGCGTCCTGCTCGATTGATCCGGATTCACGCAAGTCGGAGAGCTGCGGCCGTTTGTCGTCGCGGGATTCGACCTGGCGTGAGAGCTGGGACAGCGCGATGATCGGAACGTTGAGCTCCTTGGCGAGCGCCTTCAGGCTGGTCGTGATCTCCGTGATTTCCTGCACGCGATTATCGCTCCGCTTGCCCGAGCCCGACAGCAGCTGGATGTAGTCGATCACGAGCAGATCGAGGCCCTTCTGCCGCTTCAGCCGGCGGGCGCGGGCCATCAGCTGCGCGATCGACAGGCCGCCGGTCGCGTCGACATAGAAAGGCAGCGATTGCAGCTCGATCGAGACCTCCCGGATCTTTTCGAAATCGGCTTCCGAGATGCCACCGCGGCGGATGTGGGAGGAGGGAACGCCGGTGCGCTCGGCCACGATACGCGTGGCGAGCTGGTCGGACGACATTTCGCAGGAGAAGAAGCCGATGACGCCGCCATTGGCGGCCTTCGTGGTGCCGTCGGCCTGGAGTTCCGGAACATAGGCTTGCGCGACATTGTAGGCGATGTTGGTGGCCAGCGAGGTCTTGCCCATGCCGGGACGGCCCGCGACGATGATGAGGTCGGAGTGCTGCAGGCCACCCATCTTGGTGTCGAGGTCCCGCATGCCCGTCGAGATGCCCGACAGCTTGCCGTCGCGCTGGAACGCCTTTGCAGCGAGATCGACCGCGACCGCCAGCGCCTGCGAGAATTTCTGGAATCCGCCGTCATAGCGGCCGGACTCGGCGAGTTCGTAGAGGCGGCGCTCTGCGTCCTCGATCTGCGCCCGCGGCGCGAAATCGACCGGAGCGTCATAGGCGACATTGACCATGTCCTCGCCGATGCCGATGAGGTCGCGACGCAGCGCCAGGTCATAGATGGTGCGGCCGTAGTCCTGGGCGTTGATGATGGTGGTCGCTTCGGCGGCGAGGCGCGCCAGATATTGCCCGATGGTCATACCGCCGACGTCGGTGTCGGCGGGCAGGAACGTCTTCAGCGTCACGGGCGTGGCGATCTTGCCCATCCGGATCAGGCTGCCGGCGGTCTCGTAGATGGTCTGGTGCAGCGGCTCGAAATAATGCTTCGGCTCGAGGAAGTCGGAGACACGGTAGAACGCATCATTGTTGACCAGGATCGCGCCCAGAAGGCTCTGTTCCGCTTCGATATTATGCGGCGCGCTCCGGTAGGCGGGAGTGCCGGGCTCGGGTGCGAGTTTGAGGACGTTCGAATCAGTCAGGGCCATGGTCGGACGTGCTTAGCAATTTTCTTGGGCGGATGCGGGGCCGGGATAAAGCGCCGCCTCGGTGCAAAGCGGAAGCGAAAGCTGACCGCTATCAACCGCTCAGTTAAAATGGTGGATGATTAGCGCTCGCAGCACGCGTCGCGCTTGACGGATTTTTGCGGAACTCGCCCGGCCAGGAAGTGGCCGCGACGGCGCCATGGAAAAATCCTGCAACCATGTACCTTATGGCATGAACCTAATGGATTGGCGCGCAGACGAATCCAGAAGCGCGCGAAATGACGCACGCTGGCGGCTTTGGGCTCGCCTTCAGGCCAGCAGGAGGTAGACCAGCGCCACCAGAGCCGCCCCGACGCCGGTAACGATCAGGGCGTAATCGGTGCGGAGGTCGTCCTGCACGTCGAATGAGGTTTGGGTCTCTTTGCTCATGGCGACGGTCTAAGCCAGGCCCGACCAGACTTATGTGAATTGGATCACATCTCCCCGGAATCTTTCGGGGGTAAGACGGGAACAGGCAGGCGGGGGAGGGAATTGTCTCCCGCGATCCGTCAACAGGGAACGAGGCAGGCGATGCGGCCAGAACGGCAGCACCAGATTTGGCGGAGCGAGGCGGGTAGCCGGCTTTGGCTCTCGGGGCTGATTGCGGCCATGGAGCACGCGGAACGGCCCGAAATACGTCGCCAGCCTGTCGCCCCGGAAATCCTGGTCGCGCTGAGGGCGCAGCTGGCGTTAACGGCCAGTTTCCGCTCCTCCCAGATGTCGACCCTGCGTCACTAGGATCTATTCACCAGACTAGGACCTATTCACCAGCCAATTTCAGTCTGGGCTTGCTCGCGCGTTCGCGAGCTCGCAGCCGGGCTTCTTCACGCGGCATGTAGTCGCGGGTGATCGGCACCACGCCCTGGCGCCGGGTGAGCTGGATCTGGAAGTTCATCATGGCTTGCTTGCGGAACGTCATCTCGCAGGCCGCCAGATAGAATTCCCACATCAGCGCGAAGCGCTCGTCGTAGAGCTGCACGGCCTCCTCGCGCCGTGCCATGAAACGTTCCCGCCAGGCCTTCAGCGTTTCCGCGTAATGCAGGCGCAGGATCTCGATATCGCAGACCAGGAGGCCGGCGCGCTCGATCGCCGGCAGCACCTCCGACAGCGCCGGGATGTAGCCGCCGGGGAAGATGTATTTGGCGATCCAGGGATTGGTCGAGTCCGGGCCCTGCGAACGGCCGATCGCGTGCAGCAGCATGATGCCGTTCTCGCCCAACAGCTCGGCGCAGCGTTGGAAGTAGGTGTCGTAGAAGCGGGCGCCGACGTGCTCGAGCATGCCAACGGAGACGATACGGTCGAACGGGCCCTCGATGTCGCGATAGTCCTGGAGCAGGAATCTGGCCGATCCGGTCAGGCGCTTTTCGGCCGCGCGCGCGTTGGCGAGCTGCAGCTGCTCGCTCGACAGCGTCACGCCGGTGACGTCGGCGGCGGCGATCTCGGCGAGGTAGAGCCCGAGCCCGCCCCAGCCGGAGCCGATGTCGAGGACGCGCTGGCCGGGCCTGACCAGCAGCTTTGCGGCGATGTGCCGTTTCTTGGCGATCTGCGCGTCGTCGAGCGTCGCGTCCTGCGTCTCGAAATAGGCGCAGCTATATTGCTTGTCGGCGTCCAGGAAGAGCGAATAGAGCCGGGCATCGAGATCATAGTGATGCGCGACGTTGTGGCGGGAGCGCGAGCGCGGATTGAACTGCTTCAGATGCCGCGTCAGATAGCGCAGGCGCCACCAGGGTTTTGCCCACTGCGGCAATAGGTCGGGTTGATCGAGCAGGATCGCGAGGGCATCAGCTATGGTGCCGCGCTCGACGATGAACTCGCGGTCCATATAGGCCTCGCCAAGCCCGAGCTCGGGATTGACGAGAATCTTCCGCTCCGCCTCCGCGGTGACGAAGCGCACCGCGACCGGTTCGCCAGTGCCGTCTCCAACGGTGAACTTCGATCCGCTCGAGCCGGTCACCGTCATCGTGCCGCGGCGGATGAATTGAGACAGAAATCTACGCAACAAGAGGTCCATCGACACCTTCCTCTCGAGCGAACCCGAAGGGATGCGACTAACCCGGCCTTCACTTCTGACGCCCAGGTGACGCGGCGGTTCCTATGCGCTTGCATCCAAATTTAGGGAGGCAGGATCGGCTGCGCTAATGCGCTGAGTTCACAGCCGATATTCGCAAACCGCTTAATCACATCCTTGCGCGTGGTGCCTGCTTCCATTCGTGGCTCAATCGGATAAAAGGTGACCGCTGCCGCGCCGCACGCTGGCTGCAACTCTCGGAATTCAATGGAGATGATGGGAATGTCGAGCCGAGCGCTCAGCCTCGCGACGGTATTGCTTCTGATCGGCTTCGGCGCGGCCGATACCGTTTTTGCGCAGGTGACCAACCTCGAGGCCGGCAAAACCCCGTCCCAGCTTTTCGCGCAGACCTGCAATGCGTGCCACAAGAGCCCGCGCGGACTTCTGAAGTCCGTCGCGCCGGGCTCGCTGCCGGGCTTCCTGCGCCAGCACTACACCACAAGCTCGGACATGGCGGGCATCCTCGCCTCCTATCTCGTCTCCAACGGCGCCACCGACACGCGCTACCAGGCCAAGGACGGCAAGAAGGACGGCGCGAGGGAGAAGGACGCGAGCACCAATCCCGAGCATCAGGGCCGCCGCCCGCGCGCCCAGGACGCGGCCAGGCCGGACGGCGAGGCCGCTGCTCCCGCAGCGGAAGGTGCGCGCCAGAAGCGTGCCGCACGGCCGGTCGAGGAGGGCACGAAGCCCGAGGGACAGGCTGCGCCCGAGGGACGCAAGGGCAAGCGCCGCGCCAAGCCCGGCACCGAGGAGGCGCCAAAGGTCGACGCTGCCGCGCCAGCCACTGACGAGAAGAAGAGCGAGCCCAAGCCCGAATCCAAGCCTGAGTCCAAGCCCGACGCGGCCAAGGTCGAGCCCGGTCGCGACGAGGCCAAGCCCGACAGCGGCAAGGCGTCCGAGAAGCCTGTTGAGACCAAGCCTGACAGCGCCAAGGCCGAGCCCCGCAGCGAAGCTCCGGCGCTGCGGCCCGATCCAGTCCCGGCGGTAGCGCCGGCTGCGAAGCCTGCCGAGCCAGCCGCACCCAAGCCGGCGGAAGAGGCGGCTCCCAAGCCGGCCGCGCCTGCGGCCAGCTCCGAGCCGGCGGCCAAGCCGCAGCAGCCGGCGCCACCCGCGACCGCTGCAGCCCCGCCCGCCGCGCCGGCCGAGCAGTCCGGTCCGCCAACGCCGCCGATCTCGCGCTAAGCCAGCGACATTTTTGATCGACATGCGGAGGCCGCGTTTCATCGCGGCCTCCGCATTGCATTGACCGCGTCTAGAGTATTGCTCTAGAGTAATACTCTAGGAGGCGTCCATGACGGCGAGCGTGCGGAACGACCTGTTGGCAGCCGGGCTGATCGTGTTCGACCGCGTCGGATTCGAGGCCGCGACGGTGGCCGCGATCCGCACCCGGGCCCGCGCCTCCAATGGCAGCTTCTTTCACGCCTTCGGCTCGAAGAAGGAGCTCGCCGGTGCGCTGTTCCTGGAGGTCTTGCGGCACTATCACGCCGCGGTGCTGGCGGCGCTCGATCCCGTGCCCGATGCGGAGCAGGGCATCGATCGGCTGATCCGGGCCCATCTCGACTGGGTCGTGACCAGCCGGCGCGAGGCGCGCTACCTGTTCGAGATTTCGCGGAGCGAGTGGGGCGAGGACGTTCGCGACGCCCAGCGCGCGCAAAATGCGCGGCTCGCCGACGGTATCGAGCGCTGGCGCGCGCCGCTCGTTGCAAGCGGTGAGCTCTTGCCGATGACGCCGGTGATGTTCGTCAGCCAGCTCATCGGGCCGGCGCAGATTTTCTGCCGCGCCTTCCTGTCGGGACGCGACCGCGCCGATCCGCGCGTCGAGGCCGACACGTTGATCGCCTGTGCCGGCCGTGCGCTGAGGCCGCCCGAACGCATCAACAAGACATAAGGAGAGGCCTCATGAGCGCCGCAGCAGATCCCGAATTCGCCACTGTGGCCGAACGCATCCACGCCAATGTCGGCCGACAAGGCTTCATGAACCTGGTCGGCGCCGAGCTCTCGGAATTGTCGCGCGGCACCTGCACGATCGCTGTGGATCGCCGGCCGGAGCTGCTGCAGCAGCACGGCTTCTTCCACGGCGGGGTCACCGCCTTCCTGGTCGACAACGCCACGACGATCGCAGCCGCGACCTCGCGCGGCCAGCCGGCGCTGACGGCGGAATACAAGCTCAACCTGTTGTCGCCCGCGGTCGGTGAGAAGCTGATCTGTCGTGCCCGGGTGATCAAGCCGGGCCGCCAGGTGTCGGTGGTCGCGGCCGACGTGTTCTGCGTCAGCGACGGTGTCGAGAAGCACACGGCGACGGCGCTGGCCTCGATCGCGATGTTGAGCGAGGACGTCGCCGTCAAAACGAAAAGCCCGGCCGCCTGAGGCGACCGGGCTTCGCTTCGCGTAGGAATGCGAGGCTTACTTCTCTTCCGCGGCCGGTGCGGGCTCGGCTTCGTCGTGCTCGGCTTCCGGATCGAAGAACTCGCCGGCGGCGGCGATCGCCTCGGCGGCCGCGTCGCGGTCCTCGTTGCGGGTCGAGATGTCCTCGCCGCGGTTGATGCGCTCGGCCTCGTCCTGGCTGCGTGCAACCGTGACGGTGATCTCGACCTCGACCTCGGGGTGGACGGCAACGGTGATGGAGCGCTTGCCGATGGTCTTGATCGGCGCGTCGAGCTGGACCTGCGGGCGGGCCAGCGAGATGCCGTCGGCTTCGAACGCCACGACGATGTCACGCACGTTGACCGAGCCGAACAGCTGGCCGGCTTCCGAGGCCTGGCGGATCACGATGATGTTCTTGCCCGCGATCTTCTCGGCGACCTTTGACGCCTCGCCCTTGCTCTGGAGGTTGCGGGCCTCGAGCTCGGCCTTCATGCCGTCATACTTGGCACGGTTGTCGGCGGTGGCGCGCAACGCCTTGCCGCGCTTGAGCAGGAAATTGCGGGCATAGCCGTCGCGAACCTTCACGACTTCGCCCATCTGGCCGAGCTTGTTGACGCGTTCCAGCAAAATGACTTCCATATTCGTTCTCCTTTTGAAGTGCTCTGTACGGTTTCGGTTTCGGGGTTGAACTCAAGGGGTCGGCAGCGGCGGCGGTTGCCGGCTGCGCAGGAAGCGTTCGCGGAAGCCGAACACGGCATCCGCAAGTCCGAGGATCACCATCGCGATCACGGGCCATCCGAACACGACCACGACGGCGTAGGTTGAGCCGAGCCAGAATGTGCGGCTCTTCAGCGTCAGCGTGAGCGTATGCAGCACCGCAAAGCCGGTCAGCGCATAGCCCATCATCAGCGCGGCCGCGGTGATCTGTGCCGCGATCGCGAGCAGCCCGCCGGTGAAGCAGAAGGCGAGCGCGATGCAGAGCGCCACCAGCGTCATCGGCGGGGGG
>NZ_AJQF01000022.1:0-7094 GCF_000261705.1 Bradyrhizobium genomosp. III
GCAGCCGGCCCGAGGTCGCCGTGATCTTGGCGCTGAGCCAGAGGTTGAGCGTCAGTGTCATCATCGCGATGATGGTCGCCGCGGCCGGTGCGATCCGCACCAGCGCGTCGACGAACTGGCCGGCTTCGCCGGAGCTTTGCGGGTCGGTGGCCCGGAGGAGGCGCATCAGGCCGCGCCGCAGCGTGCCGATGATGGTCTCGGCGTCGGTCCCGAGCGTGAGCAGGGCGGCGATCGTGGTCAGCGTGGCGAAGCCGGCGAGCCACAGCAGGATGCGGCCGACCGGATACCATTCGAGGTCAGGTTCGGCGGGCGCGGCGCCGTCTGGCGCGGCATGTCCCACGGCAACCTTTCCCACAGGACGGCTGAGCAGCGCGAGATGGCCGAGCCACCAGGCCGGCAGCGCGACGGTGACGGCGAATGCGATGCAATAGGGCAGGCCGAACAGGGCACCGAGCCCGATCGCGGCGGCGATGCCGCCGAGGCTTGCGCAAAGCGGTCCCCAGCCGATCGCGGCGACCATCAGCGGCAGGGGGGCGAGATAGAACAGGACGAGCGAGATCAGCGCGCCCGAAATGATCGAGGCGAACATCAGGGCCGACGCAGCGCCGGCGATCAGGGCTATCAGCACAAAGGCCATCATCAGCTGTCCCGCTCCCTTCGAGCGGTTAGAGGCATCTCGCCCCAACCATCGGCGACCGGACGACCCGGAAGCCTTATGAGTTCAAAAAAGTCGCGACCGGCGGCGTGACGCCGCCGGTCGAATTGGTCGTATCAGCGAATGACGTAGGGCAACAGGCCCAGGAACCGCGCGCGCTTGATGGCGCGGGCGAGCTCACGCTGCTTCTTCGCGGACACCGCGGTGATGCGGCTCGGCACGATCTTGCCGCGCTCGGAGACGTAACGCATCAGCAGCTTGGAGTCCTTGTAGTCGATCTTGGGAGCATTGGCGCCCGTGAACGGGCAGCTCTTGCGACGACGGAAAAATGGGCGGCGTGCACCAGCTTCAGCCATTGTTCTTACTCCCCGTCCGTCGTGGTGGTGGTTTCAGCTTCTTCGCGCGGACGGCGCGGGCCGCGGTCACCGCGGAAGCCACCACCGTCACGATCGCCACCACGGAAACCACCCTCGCGGTCGCCGCGGAAGCCACCGCCTTCGCGGTCGCCACGGAAGCCGCCGCCACGGTCGTCGCGCTCGCGGTCACGGTCGGCCTTGCGCATCATCGCGGACGGGCCTTCCTCGAGTTCCTCGACGCGGACGCTGAGATAGCGAATCACGTCTTCGCTGATGCGCTCCTGGCGCTCGATCTCGGCGATCGCCGCGGACGGCGCGTCGATGTTGAGCAGAACGAAGTGCGCCTTGCGGTTCTTGTTCATGCGGTAGGTGAGGGAGCGTACGCCCCAATTCTCGG
Source organism: Bradyrhizobium genomosp. III (assembly GCF_000261705.1). NCBI lineage: Bacteria > Pseudomonadati > Pseudomonadota > Alphaproteobacteria > Hyphomicrobiales > Nitrobacteraceae > Bradyrhizobium > Bradyrhizobium genomosp. III. The sequence goes on from NZ_AJQF01000022.1 coordinate 1,409, forward strand.
TCTTGGTGACCTTGCCGCCGAGACCCTCGACGATACCGGTCATCTGCGCAGTCAGTTCTTCGACCTGCTGCGTGCTCGCGTCCTGACGCGCGAGAAAGACATGCTCATAAAGAGCCATGGTAGTCCTTTCCTCATGTTGGCGCATCGCCCGGCGTCAAGCCCTTAAGAGGCCTTCGGAAAGGACTCTGGGATTAAGCTCAGAAGGCGGAAACACGGGACGACGGGCCGACTGGCCCTGCCACACCAAAATCACGAATGACTTGCTGAGACCGTCCGTTCAGCTCCCGGCCGGGGTCTGCGGATGCGCGCCTTATACGGATTTTGGCTGACTTGGCAAGGTTGGAGTGTCCCGTTTCCGGCCGGGCGGTGCTGGCAGGGGGGCCAAACCCACGCTCCCTTACCAGCTTGACCTATTTGTTTGTATGTCATACAAATAATGGATCGGGAGGTGCTGATGGCGGGTGAATCGATCCAGGCTCCGTTTGAGGCGTCGGCAGGCGATCCGAAGCACGCTACGCGGGCCACACGGTCGGCGGGGCGCAAGATGCGCTCGCTGCTGCTGGATGCGGCAAGCCCCCTGTTCCGGGAGCGGGGACTTTCGGGCACGGCGATCACCGACATCGCGGCCGCCGCGGACGCATTCCCGAGCCAGATCACCTACTACTTCCGCACCAAGGAGGCGCTGTTCGTCGAATGCGCTTGCCGCGAGCTGCTGTATCTGGCGCGTGCGACCGAGCAGGCGGCGCTGAAGGCGCGCACGCCACGGGACTACACGCATGCGCTCGCGGAGACCGTGACGGCGAGCGATTCAGTGGCTTTCTTTGCCGAGGCGCTGACATTGACGCGGCGCCGCCAGGATCTCGCACCGCTGGTCGAGCGCACGATCGAGCGCCTGCACGGCGAAGGCGCGCGCGCCTATGCAAGCCAGGTGGCGCGGCACGGCTGGCGCTCGCTGCGCGCGCCCGACGAAAGCTCGCGGCGGTTCTGGGCCGTCGCCATCGGCGTCATTCTCGAAGGCTACGCCATGGGCCGTTCGCCCGAGGCGCTCTGCGCCGAGATGCTGCGCGTGCTCGGCGAGCAGGCGAAATCCGATGACACGGCGCGCCTGCGTCTCGTCGAGGGGCGCGAGGCATCAAGCAATTCGAACGAGGAAGGCTAGGCCATGACCGCGCTTCGCATGCGTGCCCGCGATTTCCTGACCGACGACCAGCTTGCCGACGTGCGAGAGCGTGTGACCTGGAAAGGTGTTGCGCTGATCGCGCACGCCTGGGCGCTGATCATTGGCGCGATCGCCTTGGTCGCGTGGTGGCCCAATCCGGTCACCTATGCCCTCGCCGTCGCAATCATCGGCTCGCGCCAGCTGGGCCTCGCGATCCTGATGCATGATGGCGCACATGGCTGCCTGTCCACTGATGAGAAAACCAATCTGGCCCTGAGCCAGTGGTTCTGCGCCTATCCGCTGTTTGCTGAGACGCGCAGCTACCGGCGTTACCACCTTCAGCACCATGCGCGCACCCAGCAGGAGGATGATCCCGATCTCGTGCTGTCGGCGCCGTTTCCGATCACCAAGCTCAGCTATCGCCGCAAGTTCATTCGCGACATCACCGGGCAGACCGGCTACCAGCAGCGCAAGGCGCAGCTGCTCAATGCGCTCGGGCCGAAGGACTGGCCGTGGCGGCAGCGTCTGGCGCATTTCTGGGACAAGCTCGGCCCGCAATGCCTCCTCAACGCCGCCATGTTCGCAGCGCTCGCGGCGGCCGGCGTATGGTGGGCCTATCCGCTGCTCTGGCTGGTGCCGCTCCTGACCTGGATGATGGTCATCACCCGCATCCGTAACATTGCAGAGCATGCCGTCGTCCCCGACAGCAGCGATCCCCTGCGCAACACCCGCACCACGCATGCCAGTGTTCTCGAGCGCCTGTTCATCGCGCCGTACTACGTCAACTATCACCTCGAGCATCATCTGCTGTTCTACGTGCCCTGTTACAATCTGCCGAAGGTCCATCGTCTGCTGAGCGAGAGCCGGCACGCCGGCCGCATGGAGGTGCAGCCGAACTACGCGGCGGTGTTGCGGCTGGCGACCGCAAAGCCTGACAGGGAGGATCGGCCGGGGCAGTTGGCGAGCAGCGCGCGCCGTGCGCGGGCCGGAGCGGAGGTCGACGCCAACCAGACCGCCGGTGGGTTTTGAGGGGGCGCATCCCCAGTTGAGTGCTGCTCGAAGTTCCCATCTCGGCTTGACAGTCCGGCCTCGGACAGTGTCTACGGCCCCCTTTGGAGCACGATCCGGAACCATGGCCTAACGCCGTGCGTAATCGGCTGCCGGTTCTCGCAGGGATCGTGTCCGACAAGCAGGGAGCGCCGATGACGGCTGCATTCACATTTCCTGGGCAGGGTTCCCAGGCGGTCGGCATGGGCAAGGCCCTGGCCGATGCCTTTCCGGTGGCGCGCGTAGTGTTCGACGAGGTCGACGCCGCGCTAGGGGAGAAGCTGACAGCGATCATCTGGGATGGTCCGGCCGAAACCCTCCAGCTCACCGAAAACGCCCAGCCGGCGCTGATGGCGGTGTCTGTCGCCACCCTGCGCGTGCTGGAGGCTGAGGCGGGATTTTCCGTGGGACGAGATGCGGCCTTCGTCGCCGGCCACTCGCTCGGTGAATATTCGGCGCTGGCCGCGGCCGGCAGCCTGACGGTCTCGGATACCGCCCGCCTGCTTCGCACCCGCGGTCTCGCAATGCAAAAGGCCGTCCCGGTCGGCGCCGGCGCGATGGCCGCGCTGCTCGGTCTCGACTACGAGGCCGCCATTGAGGTCGCCAAGGAGGCGGCGCAGGGGCAGGGCTGCCAAGCCGCCAACGACAATGGCGGCGGGCAGGTTGTCGTCTCGGGCGACAAGGCCGCGGTCGATCGCGCCGTCGAGATCGCCAAGGCCAAGGGCGCCAAGCGCGCGATGCTGCTGCCGGTGTCCGCCCCGTTCCATTGCAAGCTGATGCAGCCCGCTGCCGACGCCATGGCAGAAGCGCTGTCGAAGGTCACGATCAAGGCCCCGGCCGCGCCGCTGGTGTCGAACGTGCTGGCGAGCGCCATCACCGATCCCGACGAGATTCGTCGCCGCCTGGTCGAGCAGGTCACCGGCACCGTGCGCTGGCGCGAGTCGGTTGCCTATATGGCAGGGCAGGGCGTCACGCGGTTCTTCGAGATCGGCGCCGGCAAGGTCCTGTCCGGTCTCGTCAAGCGCATCGCGGACGGCGCCGTCGGCGTTTCAGTCGGTGGCCCGAACGACATTGCCGCCGCCAAGGATGCATTGGCCGCTGCCAAGCAGGGCTAAAGCGCGATGATTGCTCATCGCGCTTGAGTTTTTCAGTTTACGCACGATCTTTCGGAAACCGCTGCGCACTTTTCCGGATCGTGCTTTGGAGGAGTTTTTCGATGTTCGATCTGACTGGTAAAAAGGCGCTCGTCACCGGCGCGACCGGCGGCATCGGCGGCGCGATCGCGCAGGCGCTGCACGCGCAGGGTGCGACCGTTGCGATATCAGGAACGCGCAAGGAGGTGCTGGATGAGCTTGCCGGCAAGCTCGGCGAGCGCACCTTTGTGTTGCCCTGTAATCTTTCCAAGGCCGACGAGGTCGAGGCGCTGGTGCCCGCTGCGGAAGCGGCAATGGGCCAGGTCGACATCCTCATCGCCAATGCCGGCATCACCCGCGACAATCTCTTCGTGCAGCTCCGGGACGAGGATTGGGAGGAGGTCATCAACATCAATCTGACTTCGACCTTCCGCCTGGCGCGCGCTGCCACCAAGCTGATGATGCGCAAGCGCTTCGGCCGCATCGTCGCCATCACCTCGGTGGTCGGCGTCACCGGCAATCCCGGGCAGGGCAATTACACGGCGTCGAAGGCGGGCCTGATCGGCATGATCAAGACGCTGGGGGCCGAATACGCCAAGCGCGGCGTCACCGCCAACTGCATCGCACCGGGCTTCATCAAGACGCCGATGACCGATGCGCTCAACGACAAGCAGCGCGAAACGATTCTGACCAAGGTTCCGGCCGCCCGCCTGGGAACGCCCGAGGATATCGCGGCGGCGGCCGTCTACCTCAGTTCGAACGAAGCAGCCTACGTCACCGGCCAGACCATTCACGTCAACGGCGGCATGGCCATGATCTGAAGCGTTCGTTCCGCACTGCCCACATGGGCTGTGGGGATGCGGCAAACGGCCGTTTCCGGAGGGAAATGAGGCTTGTAGTCAAGGCAATTGAAGTATGATAACCGGACGCTCAACGGATGGGCAAAGAACGCCATTGCAGGTTTTTGAAACCCTGTATATTGGCGATGCGGAGCCTTGGCCGTCGTTCGCCGGGCCCTGTATCGGTTAGGATGGGGCCAAATCAAAGTTCGTAAGCGAAGGCAAGTAACACGACCACGACGGCTCGTATCGTCCCGGGGGGTCGGGTCTACAGGGAACAACACGAGGTTATGCAATGAGTGACATTGGCGAACGGGTTAAGAAGATCGTGGTCGAACACCTTGGTGTTGAACCCGAGAAGGTTGTCGACGCCGCGAGCTTCATCGACGACCTCGGCGCCGACAGTCTGGACACCGTCGAGCTGGTGATGGCGTTCGAAGAAGAATTCGGTTGCGAGATTCCGGACGACGCTGCGGAAACGATTCTCACCGTCGGCGACGCCACGAAGTTTCTCGAGAAGAACGCGAAGAGCTAAGGCTCTTCATTTCGCGGGGACAACATTGAAACCGGACGGGCCGCTTCCCAGCGGTCAGCCGGTTTCTTGTTATTGGCCGTGAATCTTTCGATGCGGAGTTTTCGGATATGAGGCGGGTTGTCGTCACTGGTCTCGGCATGGTGTCGCCACTCGGCTGCGGCGTCGAACCGACCTGGAAGCGCATCCTCAACGGCGAGAGCGGTGCGCGCAGGATCGAGAGCTTCGATGTCTCCGATCTTCAGACCAAATACGCCTGCACGGTCGTGCGCGGCGACGGCACCAACGACACCTTCAATCCCGACAAGTGGATGGAGCCGAAGGACCAGCGCAAGGTCGACGACTTCATCATCTTCGGCATGGCCGCAGCCGGCCAGGCGCTCGACGACGCCAACTGGCATCCGGAGACCGAAGAGGACAAATGCGCAACCGGCACCATGATCGGGTCGGGCATCGGCGGCCTCAACGGCATTGCCGAGACCGCGATCCTGCTCAAGGAGCGCGGACCGCGCCGGGTGTCGCCGTTCTTCATTCCGGGCCGCCTGATCAATCTGGCTTCCGGCTACGTCTCGATCGCGCACGGACTGAAGGGACCGAACCATTCGGTGGTCACGGCCTGCTCGACCGGCGCACACGCCGTCGGCGATGCCGCCCGCCTTATCGCGCTGGGCGATGCCGACGTGATGGTCGCTGGCGGCGCGGAATCGCCGATCAGCCGCATCGGCATTGCCGGCTTCAACGCCGCGCGCGCGCTGTCGACCGGTTTCAACGAGACACCCGAAAAGGCCTCGCGTCCCTACGACAAGGACCGCGACGGTTTCGTGATGGGCGAGGGCGCCGGAGTCCTGGTGCTCGAGGAGCTCGAGCACGCCAGGCGCCGTGGCGCCAGGATCTATGCCGAGGTGATCGGCTACGGTCTTTCGGGTGATGCCTATCACATTACCTCGCCGTCGCCCGACGGCGATGGCGGCTTTCG
>NZ_AJQF01000023.1:0-3692 GCF_000261705.1 Bradyrhizobium genomosp. III
CCGGCCTGACCGCCTCCGATCTCGACTACATCAACGCGCACGGCACCTCGACGCCGCTCGGCGACGAGATCGAGCTCGGCGCCGTCGAGCGTCTGCTTGGCAATGCCGCCTCCAAGGTTGCGATGTCCTCGACCAAATCGTCGACGGGTCATCTCCTCGGCGCGGCCGGTGCGATCGAGGCGATCTTCGCCATTCTCGCGATTCGCGATAATGTCGTGCCGCCGACGATCAACCTCGACAATCCGTCGGTGGAGACTGCGATCGATCTCGTGCCGCATACGGCGAAGAAGCGTGAGGTCAACGTCGCCCTGTCGAACTCGTTTGGTTTTGGCGGTACCAATGCGTCGGTGATCGTCCGGCGCCTCGCCAGTTAGTTTAAGTTTGAGACGAATCCACCGTTTTGCCGTATTCGGCGATAGTCATGGAAGTGGGCGCGTGCATTTGGCAGGGCAAGCGATTGTCGGGCCGCGATTGAACCGGCAGGATTCAGGTTGTTTCGATGAGTGAAAGGCCGCCCATTTCGCCCCGGAGTCCGCGGGCAGCGCTCGAGCCCGAGCAGGTCCCGCCGCCGCCGAAGCGATCGGACCGTGCGCGCAATCCTTTCGTGGTCGTCGGCAACGCCATCATCACCCTCCTGCTGATCGCCATGCTCGGCGCCGGCGGCATCTATTATTACGGCCGGCAAGTGCTCGAGGCGCCCGGGCCGCTCAAGGATGACAAGATCGTCAACATCCCCCAGCGTGCGGGCAAGCGCGACATCGCCGAGACGCTGAACCGGGAAGGCGTGACCGACATCAACCCGTGGGTGTTCATCGCCAGCGTTGCCGCGTTGAAGGCGAGCTCGGACCTCAAGCCGGGCGAATATTCGTTCCAGAAGAACGCATCGCTGCGCGACGTCATCGCCACCATCGTCGAGGGCAAGGTGGTGCAGCATGCCGTCACGATTCCGGAGGGTCTGACCTCCGAGCAGATCGTGGCGCGCCTGTCCGACAACGACATCTTCACCGGCAGCGTGCGCGAGCTGCCGCGCGAGGGCACGCTGCTGCCCGAGACCTACAAATTCCCGCGCGGCACCCCGCGTGATCAGGTGGTCCAGCGCATGCAGCAGGCGCACAAACGCGTGCTCGCCGAGATCTGGGAGCGCCGCAATCAGGACATTCCGGTCAAGACGCCGGAGCAGCTGGTGACGCTCGCCTCCATCGTCGAGAAAGAAACCGGAAAGCCCGACGAGCGCAGCCGTGTCGCCGCGGTGTTCACCAACCGGCTGAAGCAGCGGATCAAGCTGCAGTCGGATCCGACCATCATCTATGGCCTCGTCGGCGGCAAGGGCACGCTGGGCCGCCCGATCAAGCGCAGCGAGATCACGCAGCCCTCGCCCTACAACACCTATGTGATCGAGGGCCTGCCGCCGGGTCCGATCGCCAACCCCGGCCGCGCCTCGCTGGAAGCCGCCGCCAATCCGGCCCGCACCCGCGACCTCTTCTTCGTCGCCGACGGCACCGGCGGGCACGCCTTCACCGAGACTTACGACGCCCATCAGAAGAACGTCGCCAAGCTCCGCGCCATGGAAAAGCAGATCCAGAACGACACGGTGGAGCCGGCCGAGGATGCGCCGCCGCCCGCCGCCGTCGCACCCGGAGCTGCCGATACACCGACGGCGACCACGCCGGCCCGGCCCAACCAGCAGAAAAAGCCGCCGGCGGCACGCCCCGCCGCTCCAGCACCGGCGCGGCAGGGCGCGGTGCAGCCCTCGCCGCCGGTGGTCCAGCGCTAGGCGCGTTGCAGACCTGCTTGCCGGCTTTGCGGATTCCACTTTCCTGCAAAATAGTCTTAAGTTTCGCGTGGCTTGATGCCTCGCGAATCCCGTGTTTCTGGAGAATTTGACCTGATGGCGCTGTCGTCCATGACCGGCTTTGCGAGATGCCACGGCGCTAGCGGGCCGTACACCTTCGAATGGGAATTGAAGTCGGTCAACGCCAAGGGCTTTGACCTCAGGGTGCGGCTGCCGCAGGGGTTCGACGAGCTCGAGGCCCACGCCAAGAAACGCGCCGGCGAGCTGCTGTCGCGCGGCACCGTCTACGCCAATCTCACCGTCAAGCGCGCCAATGCCGCAGCCTCTGTCCGCGTCAACGAGGACGTGCTCAACGCCGTGCTGAAGGCCGCCGCCATGATCGCCGGCAAGGTCGACGCGGTGGCGCCGAGCATCGACGGCCTGCTCGCCATCAAGGGCGTCGTCGAGGTTGCCGAGCCCGAGGGCGAGGAGGAGGAGGACAAGGCCGCGCGGATCGCCGCCGCCGAGGCTTTCGACAAGGCGCTCGCCGATCTCGTCGAGATGCGCAAGCGCGAGGGCTCGTCGCTCGGGCAGATCCTGACCCAGCGGGTCGACGAGGTCGAGCAATTGGCGAAGAGGGCGGAAGCCGCGCCCGGCCGCAAGCCGGAGGCGATCAAGGCCAGGCTCGCCGAACAGATCGCGAGCCTGCTCGACACCTCCGACCGTTTCGATTCCGACCGCCTGATGCAGGAGGCGATCCTGATCGCCACCCGGGCCGACATCCGCGAGGAGCTCGACCGCATTGCTTCCCACATCGCGCAGGCGCGCGAGCTGATCGGCAAGGGTGGCCCGATCGGCCGCAAGCTCGACTTCCTCGCGCAGGAGTTTCACCGCGAGGTCAACACCTGCTGCTCGAAGTCGAACGACATCGAGCTGACCAATACGGGCCTCGCCATGAAGAACGTGGTCGAGCAGTTCCGCGAGCAGGTCCAGAATCTGGAGTGATCGATGACGAGCGGCGGTCACGGAACTGACGGTGTCGAGCGGCGCGGATTGATGTTCGTGCTGTCCTCGCCCTCGGGCGCGGGCAAGACGACGCTGTCGCGTCTTTTGATCGACCGCATGTCCGGCCTGAAAATGTCGGTATCCGCGACCACGCGGCCGATGCGGCCGGGCGAGGTCAACGGCAAGGATTATCTGTTCGTCGACAAGCCCCGCTTCGAGGCGATGGTGAAGGGCGATGAGCTGCTGGAATGGGCCACCGTGTTCGACAACAGCTACGGTACGCCGCGCAGCCCCGTCGAAGCCGCGCTATCGTCCGGGCAGGACGTGCTGTTCGACATCGACTGGCAGGGCACGCAGCAGCTGCGCGAAAAAGCCCGTGCCGACGTCGTCAGCGTCTTCATCCTGCCGCCCTCGGCCGGCGATCTCGAAAAACGCCTGCATTCGCGCGCGCAGGATTCCGACGAGGTCATCCGCAAGCGCATGAGCCGAGCCAGCCACGAGATGAGCCACTGGGCCGAGTACGACTACATCGTGATCAATCACGACGTCGACGAGGCCTTTGCCGAGGTGCAGTCGATCCTGAAGGCCGAGCGCCTCAAGCGCGAGCGGCGGATTGGCCTCGTTGGTTTCGTACGAGCTCTGCAAGCTCAGCTTCAGGGCTAGGCTGCGGCAGCCGCGGCCCTTGCTTCGCCAGCCGTTCCAGCATCGCGGTGATCACGTCGACGTCGACGGCTTCCCCAGCCTGCGCATCTACCTGAGCATCTTCATGGCGATCGACGGGCTCTTCGTCGGCCGTATCTTTGACCGCGAGCCGGGGCGCCGATGCCTCGATCTCGAACTTTCCGTTGAAGATGTCGGCCTTGTCGAGCTCGGCGGCCTTGTTGCGAATGGACGCGGATTGCGCCGCGATCCTGCC
>NZ_AJQF01000024.1:0-17669 GCF_000261705.1 Bradyrhizobium genomosp. III
GCGGTCTGCGGCGGCCGAACTTCATCGAAGTCGACGGGGCCCTGCTGTGCGCGCGGCGTGACGGCCGGCTCCGCACCGAGCCAGGGCGCGCGGCTTGCGTCATGGTCCTGCGGCGTCCAATCGTCCCAACGTCCGCGGCGGTCGGCGGCCTGGACGCGGAGGCGTCCGCCGGCGAAGCGGTAGATGATGCTGGCGAGGATGCCGGCGAGCGCCAGCGCGCCGCCGATCACGAGCAGCAGCATCTGCACCGAGCCGGCCGGCTTGTCGGCGGAGCCGTCTGCGCCGGCCAGGGCCATCGGCGCGGGAGGCTTTGCCGGCTTCGCGCCCGCCGGCGCGGTGGCCGCAACGGGGGCCGGCGGCGGTGTGGGCGCGGCGGAGGCCGGAGAGGCCTCGGGCCAGCGCGCGGTCACAGCCGGCTGCTGCGCGTTGGTCGCAGGCGCGCCGCTTGGCGGCTGCTGGGCGACCGGCGGCGCATTGGTTGCAGCGGGCGCGGGCGCGCTCATGTTCGGCGTGCCTGGTGCGGCACTCGTCTGCGGAGCGGTGTATTCGGCGCGCGCGTTCTGCATCGCTTGCGGCACGGCCGAATCCGCCTCGGGCGCGTCGGTCGTCGCCTGCGCGGTTTGGGAGGATTTGCCGCCTGCGGCGCGCAGATACCAGCATTGCCGCTTGGTCGTGCGGTCGAGACGATAGTACCAGTGTTGCCCCTGCGGCGCGGCGCCCTTCGGCGAGGCGAGGCAGTCGGCGGCCGCGTTGGCTGTGCTCGATGGCGCCGGCGCGTTCTGCGACACGGCGGCCAGTGGCGCGCCGGCAATGATGCTGCCGACTAGCGCGGATACGAATTTTGCGGTGCGGTTGCCCATCCTGGTCTCCCGGTTACGCATGACGCAACTCTTAACCAGCCCTTTGTCATCAAAGACTTGGGTGGCAATGAGCCGCAAATCCGGAGAGGATGTGGCTTGAATTGGGCTTGCGGCGCGTTCGTTCCGCCGCGAGATCAGGCATTTCCTTGCGCGTTACTGCTTCGCCGAGCTCCAGGTTCCGCCGCAGCCATCGGAGCGCCGCCAGGTTCCGGAACCGCTGCGAGCGCCGAGACGGCCGGAGCCTGTGAAGGTCACGCCGTCGCCTTGACCGACCGTGCTGACCGAGCCGCTCGGGCTGACGGTGCCAGTAACACCCTGGCCGATGACCTTGCCCGAGGAGACGACGACCGCACCGGACGTGGTGCCGCCGCAGCCGACACTGGTGACCACCCAGGCGCCGTCAAACCCGCCACCTCCGCCACCGCCGCGCGCCGCGAGGCGTGGTTCCACGAGATGCCCCATTTGCTGTTGTCCGGGCCGTAGACGATCGAGCCCCAGGGCTTGAGATCCTCCATCTTGCGCATGCGCAGCAACAGGCCCTCGGTCGGCTCTCCATTCGGCGCCATCGAAATCCGCTGCTGGAGCTTTGTGATCGCGCGAGTGAGTCCGTCGGGGGTATCAGGGTCGAAATTGAGCTCGTCCGCAGTGCCGACAAGCAAGGCCAGTGTCGCCAGCCCCAAAACGCGATTGAAAATCCTCGCGCGCATCAAAATTCCCCAAAATAATGGCGCCACTCTACCAGCCCGGCGCGCGCGAAAAGTGGTGCGAGAGACGGTGGTACCCACACACGTGTCCCGGACGCGCTGCAGCGTTCTTACGCTGCGGCCGAGAGCCGGGACCCAGCGCTGCCCGCGCTCCGCTGCGACATGGGCCCCGGCTCTGCAGCGCACCGCTAAGGGGCGCTGCGCTGCGTCCGGGGCACGAGAGCCGAGGAGGCTGAGGCGCTCGCAATAACGGAGTATGAGGTTGCAGCCCGCTCCAAGTGACGCTGTCTGCGATGACACCGAGTATGTGGTGCAGACACGCCTTCGCGCTCTCGCGGCGCGTTTCGCCCGAGGCTTGCTGTCGTTCGCGCTCCTTGAAGACCAAAGGGCGCAGGGAAGGCCGGGCGCCGGCGGCACCCGCAAGTCCGTGCGCGACGAAGATGCACACGGGGTGGACCACAGGTGATGCCGGTCGCCCGGCCTTCCCTGCGCGGCTGGTTTTAACGGTGTCCTTCGTGCTCTCCCCGGGGAGCGATGCACTATTGCCCCCGTCGCCTTGCGGATGATCGATGCGCGTGCCCGGTCGGGCCGCCGCATCACCGCAAGCCTTGACGCACAGACCCCGGGCGTCAGGACCACACGACTTCTCCGTCCGCGGACGATCCCGCCGAAATCCCGGAAGGCTTGCGTGTGCTCGCCCCCAGGCATCGACGAAACCGCTGTGACCGCGCCGTGTCGTATCGCGTCGCCTGAGGACTCACGGTTGCCCGCCCTGTCATCATGCTGAGCCGCGCCGGCGCTACCGCGTCCACCGCCACCCGGCCCGCATCTCGTGACGATCGCGAAGCGCCCCTTTGGCAGGGGCCGGGATGGGCGAGGATATGCCATAAATCCGAAATTCGGGAAAGTGGAATATTTTTACGCCAAGGGCTTGACCGGGTGTTTTGCCCGACGCCTCTCGGGAGCCGCCGTCAGTTCTGCTTGCCGTTCTGCATGGCGCAAACGGCCCATCGCCACGAATGACCCAAGCGGCCCGGCGGATGTGCTCGCTTAGTCGGCGCTCTTCCCAGGAAGGTTCACGCGATTCCGGAAAATTTCGCGGCTCCTCAGGGCTCGTGTGCAGTCATAGGATTGGATCATCCGCGCGAAGATGCTTCAATTCCAATTCCATTCATTCCGGTCTCGTACGTTGGCGGCAGAAGCGCATCTGCTCGTCAAGGCGGGGCCGTAGCCGCCAATAAAAGCGCATGGGGGGCCGTCATGTCCGTGTTGTCACGCCGCGATTTCCTGGCATTGTCGACGTCAGCCGCAGTTGTCGGTCTCGCCGCGCCCGCCGGCGCCGCGATGGGGCCGAACGACAAGTACGATCTGGTGATCCGGGGCGGCGAGGTGCTCGACCCCAGCCAGTCGCTGCGCGCCAGACGCGATATCGGCATCCGCTGGGGCGTGATCGAAACGGTACAGGAGGCGATCCCGGCCGAGCGCGCGCTGAAGAGCATCGACGCGTCAGGCAAGCTCGTGATGCCCGGTCTCATCGATCTGCATAGTCACGTCTACCCCTACGGCTCGGCAATCGGTATTCCCGCCGACGAGCTGGTGCAATTCCAGGCCACGACAACCGTCGTGTCCGCGGGCGACGCCGGGGTCAACAATCTGGCGGCGCTGCGCCGGTTCATCGTGGCCCAGACGCGGGCGCGGATGTATGCCTTCGTCCATATCGCCAATAACGGCCTGTCGGCGTTCCCGGTCGCGGAGCTGTACAATATCGACGTCGCCCAGACCGAAGCCTGCGCGATGGCGCTCGCCGAGAACGCTGATTTCCTGCTCGGGGTCAAAGTGCGGATGTCGGAGAACGTGATCTACAAGCATGGGCTCGAGCCGCTGAAGCGCGGCATCCAGGCTTGCGAGATGTGCGGCTGGCCGGCGAAGATGATGGTGCATATCGGCGGCGTCGAGTCCAAGGAGCTGATGTCGCAGATCCTCGACCTGCTCCGCCCGGGCGACGTGCTGACCCATGCCTATTCGGGCGCACCGAACATGTCCAACGTCTTCACCAATATCGTCCAGGAGGGCAAGCTGCTGCCAGCGGCCCTGGCGGCGAAGCAGCGTGGCGTCATCTTCGACGTCGGTCATGGCGGCGGCAGCTTCGATTTCACCGTGGCGGAAGTGGCGATCCCCGGCGGATGCACGCCGGACACCATCTCCTCCGATATCCATGTCTTCTCCGGCAATTCGCCGGGCATCCCGTTCCTGCCCAACGTGATGAGCAAGTTCATGACGCTGGGCTTCACGCTGGAGCAGGTGGTCGCGATGGCCACCACGGCTCCGGCGAAGATCATCAATCGCGCGCCGAAGATCGGCACCCTGCAAGTCGGAGCGCCCGGCGACGTCGCCATCATGGAGCTGGTGGAGGGGCCGGTCAGCTTCCTCGACACCCGCAACAACAAGAGAGACGGCAAGGCCCAGCTCAAGCCGGTCCAGACTGTCATCAACGGCGTGCCGTTCGGCCGGCCTTATCAGGCGCCGTTCGCGGTGCGATAGAGAGCCGGCCGGTCTCAGCTGTTGTGGGGACCCGCATGAACCAGTGCGACGCGCGAGTTGTCCAGGCTGCATCGAGGCTGCAGCCCGCAGGATGGGGTGAGCCCTGCTGCTGATCGAGCCCGTTCGCCTGGAAACTTCTCACCCCCGCCGTCGTTGAATCGTGGCTGAGGACAGGCCATGCCGATCAAGGACCAGATCAGGAATCTCGCCAAGAAGCTGGTGGAGGAGCATCCCGATGCGGCAACGCTGCGGGCGCTGGTGCGGCCCCGGAAGCCGGCAGCTTTCCGCTTTCGCGACGATGGCATCGTGCCGAACAATCCGCGTTTTCCGGTGTTGCTCTATCGCGGCGCGGTGAATCTGAAGTCCAGGCGCTTTCCCCCCGAGGTCATCATCGACACGCTGTTCGATACAAACGGCTGGGGTCGGTCGTGGCGGGACACCGTGTATGACTTCGTCCATTATCATTCGCAGATCCACGAAGTGATGGGCGTGGCGCGCGGCACCGCCAGGGTCGAGTGCGGCGGGATCAAGGGGCGCATCCTCCGTGTGAAAGCCGGCGACGTTCTGGTGCTGCCCGCCGGCACCGGACACCGGTTGATCGAATCCAGCCGGGACTTCGGGGTCGTCGGAGCGTATCCGCAGGACGGGACGTACGACGAGTGCACCGACATGCGAGAGCGTCTCGATGCCGTCACGCGCATCGCCAAGGTCCGCAAGCCGAAGTCGGATCCTGTCCTCGGCCGCGGGGGTCCGCTGCTCACATCATGGCGGACCGCGCGGTCGCGTTCGTGACGCGAGGGGTAGCGCTCCGCTCACCCATTCTCCGCGCTCACCCACCGCGCTCAGGTCAGATAGTCGGGCGTGAAATCGGCAAACCTGCGCAACTCGTCGGGCTGCAGCAGCTCGATCTCGTTGCCCTCCCATGCGATCAATCCGCGATGCCGCAGTTCCTGGATGGTGCGATTGACGTGCACGATCGACAGGCCGCAGGCATCGGCGACGTGCCGCTGCGTCATCGGCATCTGGAAGCAGGCGTCCTTGAGAAGGCCGACGATCTCCAGCCGCGCCGCGAGCTCGCAGATCAGATGCGCGACCTTCGGCAAGGCCGCCTGCGCGCCGAGCCGGGCGATCCATTGCCGCGAGATCGCCGCATCGATCAGCGTCTCGCGCCAGAACGCGCGGGTCAGATGGATCGAGCCGTCGAGCAGCTGGCGGAGCTGGCTGTGCCCGACGTAGCCGACGACGGTCGGGCCGAGGCCGACGAGGTCCGCATCCGTCGGCGAGACCAGCAGCGTGTGCAGGCAGGGCATGTCGCCGGGAACGTGGAACGCGAGGATCTGGCTGCGATCGCCGACGATGCGGGCCTGGTAGAGGAAGCCGCTGACGACGAAGACGCAGCGCGCGGCGGCCTCGCCCTGACGCAGCACGATCTCGCCGTCCGCGACCTGGCGTAGCGTGGACGGCAGGCCCGCGATCTGCCGGCGTTCGTCCTCGGACAGGCCTTCGATGGCCTGGAGACGCGCGATGAACTTCGGATGCGGCATGAGCCTCGCGCGTGCTTCAGCAGTCTCGCGGCACGTCGATGAAGCGCCGCGAGAGCTTTGCGATGGTCCAGTCGGAGACCTCGGTGCTGCGGAACTCGCGGATGGCGTGGGCGAGTTCCTGATCCGACATCGGATGCGCCGGCTCGCGCAGCGTGCCTTTTTCGAAGGCATCGCTGATGCAGTCGAGGTGTTCGCTGGTCTCGGATGCGAACAGGCCGCGGATGCGCTCCAGGATCGTCGTAGGGCTCATGAGAAGGACCGGCTCGGTTGGTGATCGAGGTGTGGTGTGGGTGCGACCCGTACGATCGCAAACGGATTAGCAACCTGTGCGTCCGTCTCGCGTTCTAGTCCGCTGAACCGAGGCCAGAAGTATCATTTGATAGATCCGGCGCGATTTTTGGTGGTCTCATGGAAAAAGCCCACGACGTGCTGATCCGGAACCTGAGCGAGCACACCGCGCTCACCGGGGAGGATCTCGACGAGATCCGCGCGCTCACCTTTACGCAGCGCGATGTCGCGCCCAACGAGGATTTCATCCGCCAGGGTGACGAGCCCGAACATTCGGCGCTGGTCGTCTCCGGCATGGTGGCGCGTTACCATCTGCTCGGCAGCGGGGGGCGGCAATATCTCGCGTTCCATATCTCCGGTGACCTGCCGGATTCCCAGGGCCTGTTCATCGACCAGATGGACCATGGGCTCTCCGCGCTCGGGCACGCCTCGGTTGCCTTCATTCCGCATCGCGAATTGTTCACGGCCTTCCGGCGCCGGCCCACTTTCGCGCTCTCGGTCTGGCGCGAGACGCTGCTCGATGCCTCGATCTTCCGCGAGGCCATCACCAACAACAGCGCCCGGCCGATGCAGGCGCGCATGGCGCACCTGTTCTGCGAGCTGTTCTACCGCGCCCGCGCCGCGCAGCTCATCCGCGGCAATCGCTTCCGCCTGCCGATCAGCCTGGTGCAGCTCGGCGAGACGCTGGGCATGGCGATCGCGACGGTGAACCGGACGCTCGCTGACCTTAGACGGGGCGGCGCGATGGATCTGCGCGACGGGGAGCTCATCGTCCTGAAATGGCGCGAGCTGCAGCGGCTCGGCGATTTCAGCCCGGCCTATCTGCATCTGAAGCGTCAGTCGCCACCGGAGACGTGAGCCGCAACGGCGCTAAAGCATGATCCGGACAAGTGCGCAGCGGTTTTCCGAAAAGATCAAGCTCGAACGACAACCTGAAGCGCGAATGACGAATGCATCCTGATCGTATCGCGCTTTAGCCATCGGCAGGTGTTGCTCCGCCCAGCACCTCATCAAAATGCTTCCTTACCCAATCGTTGCAGCTGCAGGCTCTGGCTTCGAGCGCTGTCCCGTCGAGGATCAGGATGGCGCCGCGGCGGGTCGCGAGGATGCGCCTTGCCTTGAACATCTGGATGACGCGGCTGGCATAGCTGCGGGAGACGCCGAGCATGCCGGCGAGTTGCTCGTGGGTGAGGGGGATCTCGGCCCCGCCGATACTCTCTTTCGCGGAGATGATCCATTTGGCGGCGCGCTGCTCGATCGAATGAGCGGCGTTGCAGGCCGCCGTCTGCAGCAGCTGCGCGAATTGGCAGTCGGCGTAGCGCGAAAAGACCTCCTGAAGCGTGGCCGACCGCTGCTGTGCCTGCTCGAGTGCGCGCAGTGGCAGCCGGACGAGGGTGCCGCCCAGCTTCACGACAATGCGCGAATATGCGAGCGAAGGGTTGCGGCCTGCGGCAAGGCCCACCGCACCCTCACGGCCCACCAGCAGGCTTTCGACCTCGCGATCGTCCTCGACCGGCACGGCGAACGATACCAGTGCGGAACCGCAGGGAAAGTGTACCGCCGCCACGTCGTCGCCGGCGTGATGCAGGACGTGGCTCGCCGCGAGTTCGACCGGCTGGAGGTGAGGCGCGAGCAGTTCGAAATCCTGGTGGGTGAGCTGCCGGAGCAGATCGTTCGGGGGCCGACCGGTCACAGTTTCTTCTCTGGGCTGGCCGGGAATCGGCGCCAGCCAGAACCCTACGTTTCCGCAGCGGAACCGACGGTTCCAAAGTGCACACAAGCGGCCGTGCATAGTTGAGATGCTAGCGCGCGGGCTTGGACTCCCGGAAGTTGGTAGGGGCGAGTCTGCATGCGCGTTCTTAGCGCAGCGCTGATCTGGCGAGGTCTGTTCAGGAGTGAACATAGCGCGCTTGCGGATTGGCGTAGCATGTGGCGCCGAGCGCCGTATTCCGTGCGCTTTGCCCGAGGACCGCCGGCCTCAATCCGCCAAAACGCCGCTGGGCCGGCGGCCCGAGGGGCGGCGACGATCATCACCCGAAGCGTGCTTCGCGATTCCACGAAGATCGGTGCAGCGCTGCGTGCGCGCGATAGGCGTCGATCGCCTTGTTGGCGAGCATCAGCTGCCGGCGTTCGCCGGTTCTGAGCTGACCTTCGATGGCGTCGAGAATGACGTTGGCGCTCTCGTCCGGCGGACCGAGCTCGCCGCTCTGCTCCAGGCAGCTCCAGGCGATGAAGAATGCGCTTTCGACGGTGCAACGAATGGACATGGGCTGCCAACGCGGCGGGGCAGCAGGCGTTCCGTCACGCGGGCCCAACTTGCGTCGGGCCCGCTGCGTGCGGCTCAGTTCTTCAGCACGATGCGGCCGACGACCTTGCCGGCACGAAGCTCGTCGATCCATTTCTGGACGTCGCCCATCGGCTCCTCGCGCATCGGCGTCGGCTTGATCTTGCCGGCGCGCGCCAGCGCCATCAGCTCCTGGGCCTCCTTGAGCGTTCCGACCATGAAACCCTCGATGGTCATGCGTTTGTAGACCCATTGCACCATCGGCAATGTGAACTGGCCGCCCATCAGGCCGGAGACCACGATCTTGCCGCCGCGCGCGGCGACCGCGACCGCAAAGGCCATCGACTTCTCGTTGCCGGCGAAATCGACGATCTCGTCGAAGCCGCCTTCGGTCTCCTTCAGGATGCGCTTGATCACGTCGGGCTCGGACGGATCGTAGGCGTTGGCTGCGCCGCTCTTCAGCGCGGTGTCGCGCGCGGCCGGCGACAGGTCGGCGACCGTGATCGGCTGCTTGAACATCGCCTGCGCGAACGACAGGCCCATCATGCCGACGCCGCCGAGACCGATCAGCAGCAGATTGCGCTGGCGCGGACGGTCGACCAGGCGCTTGAGCGCGCCATAGGCGGTGACGCCGGAGCACATCAAGGTCGCGGCCTGGTTGACGGGCAGGGGATCGTAGTCGAGCAGATATTTCGCGTCGGGCACCAGCACGTGGGTGGCGAAGCCGCCGTCGATGGAGACGCCGAGGAAGCGCTGCTTCACGCAGAGATTCTCGTCGCCATTGGCGCAGTCGCGGCAGTGGCCGCAGCCGATCCAGGGGAAGACGGCCTTCTTCGCGCCGACGAGGCCGGCGGCGACGTCGGGGCCGACTTCGTCGACGACGCCGGCAATCTCGTGGCCGAGCGTGAAGGGCAGCGTCATGCCGCGCGTGGTGTCGAGCTTCTTGCCGCCGCCGAGATCGGCATAGCCGTCCTGGATGTGCAGGTCGGAATGGCAGAGGCCGCAGCGCTCGATCCGCACCAGCACCTCGGCGCCTTTCGGCTTCGGCGTGTCGACGATGGTCTCGCACAGCGGCGCATCAAACTTGACCAGGGACTGCCGACGCATCAACGCCATATTTCTTCCTCCGAAATTATCGCTCTGTTTCGGTTCGTATATTGGCCAATTCACAGGCCATGGCAACAAAGCCCGAGATCGGAATGGTCTCGGCGCGCCGCGTCGCATCGACGCCGGCGGCCGCAGCGAGCCGCGCGGGGTCGACGCCCAGCGACTTCAGACTCTGCCGCAACATTTTCCGGCGCTGACCGAAGGCGGCCGCGGCGACCTGCTCGAGCAGCTTGCGATCGCAGGCAAGCGGCTCGGCGCGCGGCGTGAGGCGCACGACGGAGGAGGTGACCTTGGGCGGCGGCACGAAGGCGGACGGCGCAATGTCGAACAGGATCTTGGTCTCGCAACGCCAATTGGCGAGCACGCCGAGCCGGCCATAGGCCTCCTCGTCCTCGCGCGCGACGATGCGCTCGCCGACCTCGCGCTGGAACATCAACACCATCATGTCGTACCAGGGCGGCCAGGGCTCGGTGGTGAGCCAGCCGATCAAGAGCTGGGTCGCGATGTTGTAGGGCAGGTTGGCGACGATCTTCGCGCGTTCGCCATTGAGCAGCGGGCGGGGATCGAAGGTCATGGCATCGCCATGCACGATCTCGAGCCTGTCAGGGTAGCGCGCGGAAATATCCTGCAATGCCGGGATCGCCCGCTCGTCATGCTCGATGGCGATGACGCGCCTCGCGCCGAGCGCGAGCAGCGCGCGTGTCAGCCCGCCCGGGCCCGGGCCGATCTCGACGATGGTGGAATCTTCGAGTGGCACTGCCGCGCGCGCGATGCGGGCGGTGAGATTGAGGTCGAGCAGGAAATTCTGGCCGAGCGATTTGCGCGCCGACAGCGCGTGCTGGCGAATGACCTCGCGGAGCGGCGGGAGGTCGTCGATCGCGCTCATCAGCTTTGCGAAGCCGCCATGCGGCTGGCCAGCTGAAGCGCCGCGATCAGGCTGGCCGGATTGGCCTTGCCGGTGCCGGCGATGTCGAAGGCGGTGCCGTGATCAGGCGAGGTGCGGATGAAAGGCAGGCCGAGCGTGACGTTGACGGCGTCGTCGAAGGCGACGGTCTTGATCGGGATCAGCGCCTGGTCGTGATACATGCAGATGGCGCAGTCATAGGTGCTGCGCGCGGCCTCGTGGAACATGGTGTCGGCGGGCAGCGGGCCCCTGGCCTCGATGCCGTCGCCACGCAGCGTCTTGAGTGCGGGGGCGATGATCGTCTGCTCCTCGTGACCGAGCGAGCCGTCCTCGCCGGCATGCGGGTTGAGGCCGGAGACCGCGATGCGCGGCTGCGCGATGCCAAAGCGGGATTTCAGCTCGGCTGCGACGATGCGAACAGTCGAGACGATCAGCTCGCTGGTGAGCTCTGCCAGCGCATCGCGGATCGAGACGTGGATGGTCACGGGCACCACCGCGAGCCGCGGCGACCACAGCATCATCACCGGCTGCGGCACGCGGCCGCCTTCCGCAGCGAGCTCGGCGAGGAATTCGGTGTGGCCGGGATGACGGAAGCCTGAGCGGTAGAGCACGCTCTTGGCGATCGGATTGGTGACGACGGCGCCGGCGCGGCCCTCGCGGACATCGGTGACCGCCTGCCGGATCGAGGCGAGCGCGGCCGGCGCGCTCGATGCGTCGGGCGTCCCGGGCTCGGCGGTTGCGCGCTCGCCGGTGGCGACCACCGGGAGGGCGTCAATGAAGGCGGAAGCGGCCTCGTCCGGGCTCACCGCCGCGGTCTTGACGTCGGCACCCAGCGCGGCGGCGAGCGCCTTGGCGCGCCGGGCGATCAGCGCCTCGTCGCCGAGCAGATAGAAGGCGGGCAGGTTCAGTTCACGGCGCCGGAGCCAGGCTGCGATCGTGATGTCGGGGCCGATGCCGGCGGGCTCTCCCAGGGTCAGGGCAAGGGGAAGGGTATGCGGTTTGGCTGCGCGATTGGCCATCAGCGGTTGCGATATTCGATCATCGCCGCCTTGCGGAGTTCGTCGAGATAGGCCTTCTGGGTCTTCTCGTACTTCTCCTGATACATCTTCTCGCGGACCTCGCGCTTCTTCGGCGTGTCGATCATGGTCGGCTTGCGCGAGCACAGCACCACCATCTCGATGCCGTTCTTGGTCATCTCGGGCGCCGTCAAATGGCCGATCGGGGTGTCGTCGAGCACCTTGCGCAGCGCCTCGGGCAGCTCCGCGGTGGTCTTGGTGACGCTGTCGCGGATGGTGGCGTTCGGCGTCGAGCGGAACAGCGAGTTGGCTTCCTCGCAGCTTCCGACGCGCGCGCGATAGCTCTCGGCTTCCTTCTTCCGTGTTTCCAGGAACGCGGCGGACGAGCCGCGCGGCACGATCAGCACGATCGGCTGCATCTTGTATTCGGTGCCCTCGATCTGGAGCTTGTCGCCGGTCTGGGCCTGCACGGCCTGCGCGACGTCGCGCTCGCCGACGAGCAGCTTCTCCTTGAAGCGGCCGCGCACGAGGCTGGTCCAGACCATCTCGGCCTTCATGCGGCCCTTCAGCGTCTCGGGGCGCACGCCTTTGGATTCGAGCGACTTGGTGAGCTGGTCCGGCGTGATGCGCATGCGCTGCGCCATGCCTTCGTAGGACTGGTTGATGTCGGAGACGCCGGGATCGACCCCGAACTTCTTGCCCTCCTTCATCTTCACCTTGTCGTCGATCAGCTCGTTGATGACCTCCTGCCGGCTCGGGGTCTTCTGCGTCGTCAGCTGGTCGAGCTTGGAGCGCTGCTCGATGTCGAAATCGGTGATCGGGTCGCCGTTGACCATGACGACGATGTTCTGCGCGCGCGACGGCGAGGGCAGTCCGGTCAGGACCAGTCCGGCAGCGATGGCGAGGAGAAGGCGGAAGACGGGCAATGGGGTCGTCATGATTGTCGCTCGCATGTCAGCCGCGTCGAGCCTGTGATGGGGGCAAGCGCGGCCGGCACTTCAAACCGTTCACTGGAGGCCGGCGGAACTGCTGGTCGTCGACGAGGTCGCCAGCGTGCGCAGGCCGATCTGGAACATGAACGCATGGCTCAGGACGGGCGGCGCGGTGCCCGCCGAGTAGCTATACGAAGTTACGTAGTTCGCCGCCAGCACGAAGCAATCGTCGACATAGCCGGCACCGAGCACATACTGGTTGATCTTGTTGGCCTCGAGGTCCCACCGCGCCGAGCCCGACACCACCCAGTTGGTCGCGAGCTTTATGGAGCCCGAGGTCAGGATGCCCTCGCGGCGGGTCAGATAGCCGAGCTCCGGCTGCGCCGCGTAATTGCCGTACAGCACGCTGACCGCCCAGCGATTGAAGTTGGCGCGGCCTTCCGCCTCGAAGCGCTGCACGTTCCAGGTCTGCTCGTCCATGCGGGAGCGAACGCTGAACGTGTAGGTGCTGTTGGGCGAGTAGCTGGCGCTCGCGACGTAATCGGAACGCGGCTTGTCCAGGCCGGAATTGAGGCCGGTATTGATGGGGTCCTGGACCGCGAAGGAGTTCATGCCGAACAGCTGGTAGGACTGGCCGAACAGGGCCTTGACGGCGCCGCCCTTGTCGAACTGCGTGGTGGACTGCACGCCGACATTGGCGCGGCCGCCACCCTCGACGCGGTCGTAGCCGGAGAACTTGTCGACGCTGAACAGGTTCGAGGCGTCGAACACCATGCTCTGGGCGTCCTCGTTCGGGAGCTTGCCGGCATAGGTCTCGTTCGGCCGGATGATGATCTGCGCGATCGGCTCGACGGTGGTCGAGCCCCAGGGCTGAATGTTGATGAAAGGGTAGCGGTATTCCAGGCCCACGGTCGGCATCAGGCGGAACGCCTGGGTGTCGCCGACGGGGAGATAGTTCGACACGCCCGGCTGGTTGGAAACCGAGGAGTTGATCGCGTCGGCGCGCAGGCTGGCGAACGGCGTCCAGATCTGGCCGAGCGGATCGGTGAAGGATTTGCGCCACTGCGCCTCGGCCGTGAGGCGGGTGTAGGTGCCGGGGAAGCCGCGCAGCAGGCACTGCGACGGCGTGCGGGCGAGCGGATCGGCCGACGCCGTCGTGCACAGGCTGTTGGTGTTCGCGATCGTGGTGATCGGATCGAACACCGCCTGGTCACGCGACATGTTCACGAAATTGGTCTTGTAGCTGAACTCGCCGCCGAACACCGGATAGTTGAGCACGTTGGAGTAGTCGATCACCGGATAGACGATCGGCACCTGGCTCTGGTTACCCGAATAGCTCAGCCAGTACATCGTGCGCGCGTCGAAGAAGCTGCGGTTGCCGACGCCGGTCAGATAGAGCTGCGACAGCGCCTCTGTCGGCAGCAGCAGGAACGAGCCGAGCGGATCGCGGTACTGGTAGAGCCGGTAGTCCGAGAAGAAATAGTAGTCGGACATCAGGACGCCGTCCCAACCCCAGACCCATTTGTCGTTCAGCGCGAACTGACCCTTGGTGTCGACGGCGCCGCGGAACTGCTTGTCGCCCGGCTGCCCGGAGAACGCGCCGGGATCGAGCTGGTCGATGCCATAGGCGCGGATCTGGTAGGCGCCGTCGATCAGGCGCTGCCGGAATTCTCCCTGCAGCAGCACGCCTTGCCGCGACAAGAAGCGGGGGTTGATGGTCGCGTCCATGTCGGGCGCGATCGCCCAATAATAGGGAACCTCGACGCCATAGCCCGTGTTCGTCGTGCCGGAAACATAGCCCGGCATCAGGAAGCCGCTCTTGCGCTTCACGGTCGGGTCGGGCGTCGAGAAATAGGGCATGTAAGCGAGCGGCACACCGAAGAATTCGATCTGCGCCGTCTCGAAATACAGCATCTTCTCCTGCTGGTCATGGATGATGCGGGCACCCTTGACCTGCCACAGCGGCGGCTTCTTCGGATCGTCCTTACACGGCGCGCAGGCCGTGTAGACGCCGTTCTCGAACACTGTGTAGTTGCCGCTGGAGCGGTCGGCGCGGCTCGCGGCCATGCGGGTCTGGTCGGCCGTGTCCACACGCAGCGAATCGACGAAACCGTCGCGGTAATCGTCGGAGAGATCCATGATCTCGGCATAGGTGATCTTGCCGTCGGCATCCGTCATGCGGATGTTGCCTTCGGCATGCAGCCGCTTGGTCTTCTGGTCGTAGATGACCTTGTCGGCCTCGACGCTGGTGCCGTTGTAGAACAGCTGGACGTTACCGACCGCGGAGACGCGTGAATTGTTGTAGTCGTAGTCGACCTCGGTCGCCTGAACCAGCATCTGGTTGTCGTTGGCGGCCTTCGGCGGCTTCGGACGCGGCGGCAGCGGATTATAGGTGAAGCTCTGGGCCGAGGCGGGGGCCACGGCAGCAACGTCGATCAGCGCGCCGAGCGATGCCACGGCAGCGACAGCCATCATGAGCCTGCGAAGAGACAAGCCGGACCCGTTCGCGCGCATCACGATGCGGCGCGTCAAACGAGACACGGGTCCTCGATGGACGGCAGTCACTAACCGTCCTCCTGGTACAACAAGGCCAAAAAGCCGGTGAGGCCGCCCACCACCACGGGCAACCACGCCGCAGCGATCGGATGCATCAACTCAGCCTTGCTCAAGTCTTCAGTCACTTTCGACAGAACGTAGAGCAGAAAGCCTGCGCCCACGCCACTCAAAACCATCTTCTGCACGCCGCCCATCCGGAAGAAGCGCAACGACACGGAGGCCGCGAGCATCACCATGGCCGCAAGCAAAAACGGCTGTGCCAGAAGCTTCTGATACTGGAGTCGGTATCCGGCTGTCGCGAAGCCTGAGCTCTCGGATGAGCGGATGTAGCTCGGTAGTTGCCAAAAGGACACAGTCTCGGGGGTGGAAAAGCTGTTGCGGACCTGCGCCTCGGTGAGCGTCGTTGGAATCTCCAGGGTGGCCTGGTCGATCGGCGGGGAGTCCAGCGAGAAGCGGCGAACGGATTTGAACAGCCAGTGGCCGGACTCCAGTGTCGCCTCGCGCGCCTCGATCCGCTCCTTGAAGTGACTGTCTGTGTCAAAGCGGAACAGCGTCAGGCCGGTGAGTCGGACGCCCTGCTGCTCGCTGCGCGCGGCGTTGATGATGGTCTGGCCGTCGCTGGTCACCTGATTGAGCCAGAAGCCGGAAGCGTCCTGGATGCCGCCGCCGGGCGCCGAGCCGAACAACTCGGCTTCCATGCGCTTGGAGAGCTCACGCAGATTCGCCGACATCGGATTGTAGGCGACGGTTGCGATCACCCCGATCAGGAGCGCGCTGCCGAGCGCCGGTGAAATGAACTGCCATGCGGAGATGCCGGCGGCGCGCGCAACCACGAGCTCGAGCCGGCGGGAGAGGGCGAGATAACAGGTCATGGCGCCGATCAGCATGCAGAACGGCGTCAGCTTCTCCAGCAGTTGCGGCACCCTGAACAGCGAGGTCTCGGCCACCATGAGCGCCGAAGCGGACGCCAGCCCCGAGGTCTTGCGCACCATCTCGATGTAGTCGACCAGCACCAGCAGCAGGAAAATGCCCGCGAACACGCCGAGCGCCGCGACCACGAAGCGGCCGGCGAAATAGCGTCCGAGTGTGTTGGTGAGCATGCTCATGCGGTGGCTGGCCGTCCGAACAGTTGCGCGATGCGCGCGTTCGACCTGTTGATGGCCTCCATGAGGCCCGGGGGCGGCTCGACCACGACGCCGCGGATGATCATCCACAGCCCGACGCCGATGGCGCCCATGACCATCGCATATTGTACCAGCACCGGGCTCGGCGATTTCACCGCCATGACCGAGCAGGCAAAGCCGGCCATGCGCAGGCCGAACACCGCAACGACCGAAGTGCCGATCGAGAAATTACGGCTCTGGCGGGTGGTGCGGGGCGCACCGAGGAAGGCGAAGGTCAGCACGGCGAAGGCGAAGGGATAGATCGGCGCGAGCAGGCTATCATGCAGGGCTGAGCGGAACTGGCCGGGAATCTGCTTGTAGACGGGGTCGTTGTCGGACGGCGCGAGCAGCTCCCAGAGATAGCGCTCGCGGATGCCGAGGGTGACGTCGCGGCCCTGGTTGGAGAACTTCGACATGTCGAAGCCGTAGCGGCCGAAGGCCACCAGCGCGGGATCGCGCTTGCCCGCCTCGAAGCGCTGGAGATTGCCGGTCTCCAACACCAGGAACGAGCCGGTCTCGTTCTTCACGACCTCGCCGTGCTCGGCGACGATCGAGACGCGCTCGTTGGGATCGCGGCGGTCGTCGATGAAGATGCCGGCAAGGATGCCGCCGGGCTGGCGTTCGCGAATCCGGATCGTGAGGTTCTTGTCGAGCTGGGCGAAGCGGCCGGGCTGCAGGATGTTGGTGAGCACGTCCGCGGTGATCTCGGCATCCCACTGCTTGATCCGCCGCATGCCGTCGGGGGCGAGATAGGCCGCGATGAAGGCAACCAGCAGCGCCACCACGCAGGTGGCGTAGAAGAACGGATAGAACAGCCGGAACGGCGACAGGCCGGCGGCATTCATCACGATGATCTCGGAATCGGTCGCGAGCTTGTTCAGCGTGTGCGAGATCGCGATCATCAGCGCGATCGGCGAGATGATCAGGACCAGGGCCGGCACGACGAGGCTGGTGATGCCCAGGAAGGTGAGGATGGTCTGTCCCTGGCTCGTCATCAGGTCGATGCCGCGCAACGCCTGCGTAATCCAGATCACGCCGGTGAGGCTGACCAGGATCAGCGCAAACGACGCCAGCGTCGTGCGGAAGATATACCTATCGATCGACCCCATGCGCTACCGCACGAATCCCACCAAGTCCCCAATGTCGGCCGAAACTCCGCTGTCCAACCAATCCCCGATCAGGGGATCCCCAAGGTTGGCGAGCGCCTCTTCCGCCAGCTCACTCTCTCACTACCATCCCTTTGATCCGTCAACAAAATGGCTGCCCCGTGGCACCCTCATAATATGGTTAATATTTCCCTCGTTGTGGCCTTGAGGCCACGGGGGGTGCTTGGCATCTGCCGGGGCGCTGGCCCATAGTGCGGAAGGCTTAGTGAATCGCCGTTCAGGTCCGGCCCTGGCCAGGAACCGTGACCAGCAAAAAGACCAAGATTTTTGAAGGAGTTACCCATGTCCGATGCCATCAAGGTCGGCTTTGTCCCATTGTCTGCCGCCGCCCGTGGCATCCTGGTCGTGTTTTGCGACGACAGCCTGAAGGTCGGTCCGGCGACGGCCAAGGCCCTGGGCGGCGCTATCGAACTCGTGAAGCGTGCGGCCGTCGCCGCCGCCTTCAAGGGCAAGACCGGGGCTGCGCTCGACATCCTGGCGCCGGAAGGAGTGAAGGCCACCCGTCTGCTCGTGATCGGCGCCGGCAAGGCGGCCGGCCTGAAGGCGAACGATTTCCTCAAATTCGGCGGTGTGGCGGCGGGCAAGCTTGCCGCCGGGGCGGCCG